>CALBTQ010000300.1 GCA_937967875.1 uncultured Pseudomonadota bacterium | reverse complement strand
GGCGACCACCGAAATCTACACTCTTTCCCTACACGACGCTCTTCCGATCTATGGAGAAAGAGGAGTGTCTACTCTTCAGGAGACTGTTTTGAAGCTCTCGCGGAAAACGCTTTTGGCCATGTTGGCCGGATCCGTCTTTGCCATCGGTTTGCCGCAGCTCTGGTTCAACCTCGCCGCGCAAAACAATGCGTTGCCGAATTTATTGTCTTCCTCGTTCATGGGACGGCCGGTGACCGCCGTGATCATGGTGGTGTTGGGCTTGTTCGTGCTGGCGCTGGCCATCTGGCGTCGCTCGGAAAATCCATACGGGTATTTTTCTTTCGGCGTTCTGTTGACCCTGGTCGGCGTCAGTTTCGATTTTTTCCACAATCTGGCCGGACAATTTTATTTCGGAGCACTGGCTGTTCTTTACACGCTATTGTTCATCCTGCCGCGTAAACAAAAGGGAAAAGACCCCACATCATCCAAATGACCGCCCGCCGACTGCTGCGGAACAAGCGCTTTATTGCGCGCACCAAGCATGTATAATGAGCGGGTTCTCCAATACGGAAAGGAAAACGAATGCCTGAGGCGGAAAGCAATCTGGCTGTATTTATCGATTTTGAAAACCTGGCGCTGGGCTTCAAGGATCGCAAGACCAAGTTTCAGATTCAGAAGGTGCTGGCGCGCCTGGTGGAAAAAGGAAAGATCGTGGTCAAAACGGCCTATGCCGATTGGTCGCGGTACGCTGAATACAAACACATGATGCACGAGGCCGCCATCGAGTTGATCGAGATTCCCAAGCGGGTGATGACCGGCAAGAATAGCGCCGACATCCGTCTGGTCGTCGACGCGATGGACCTGTGCTATTCGAAAGATCACATCGACACGTTCGTCATCGTTTCCGGCGACAGCGACTTTTCGCCGTTGGTTTCCAAGCTCAAAGAAAACGGCAAGCGGGTCATCGGCATCGGCATGAAGGATTCGACCAGCAGCCTGCTCGCCGACAACTGCGACGAGTTCATCTTTTACGAGGATCTGATCGCCCCCGAAGCCAAGGGCGAGGAACTGGACGACAAGATTCCCAAGAAAAAGCGCGAAGCCTTCCACCTGCTGCTCGACTCGATCGAGGCGCTGGTGCGCGAAAACAAGGAAATCCTCTGGTCAAGCATGGTCAAAGACACCATGAAGCGTAAAAAGCCTAGCTTCAACGAGTCGTACCACGGCTACCGGAGTTTTTCCGAACTGCTGGAAGACGCGCAAACCAACGACATCATCCGCCTCAAGACCGATCAGCGCAGCGGCACCTATGTGATCGTCGGCTACGGCAAACGAGCCAAAGAGGGGAAAATCACCACAGAGAAATAGTCGCGACCGGTCGTTCGACAATTCATTTTATCGCTACTAAAAAAGGCCGCCCCGTGGGGCGGCCTTTCGTTTCGCACGAATGCGTTTTCGGCTTACTGACGGCCGGAGACCAATTCGTCGACCACGCCGGGATCGGCCAAGGTCGAGGTGTCGCCCAGATCGTCGATTTCGCCGGCCGCGATCTTTTTCAGGATGCGGCGCATGATCTTGCCCGAACGGGTCTTGGGCAGCGCGTCCGCCCACTGAATCTTGTCGGGCGTGGCGATCGGGCCGATTTCCTTGCGGACGTGCCCGACGAGCGCTTTTTTCAGATCTTCGGTCTTCTCGACGCCCGCGTTCAGGGTCACGTAAGCGTAGATGCCCTGGCCCTTGATTTCGTGCGGGAAGCCGACCACCGCCGCTTCGGCGACCGTCTCGTGGGAGACAAGCGCGCTCTCGACTTCGGCGGTGCCCATGCGGTGACCGGAAACGTTGATGACGTCGTCCAACCGGCCCATCAGCCAGTAGTAGCCGTCGTCGTCCAAACGGGCGCCGTCACCGGTGGTGTAGTTGCCCGGGAACTGCACGAAATAGGTGTCCTTGAAGCGCTGGTGATCGCCGTACACGGTGCGCATCAGCGACGGCCAGGCCTGACGGATGACCAGGTAACCGCCTTCGTTGACTTCGCACTCGCTGCCGTCTTCGCGGATGATCGACGGCTTGACGCCGAAGAACGGCACCGTGGCGCTGCCCGGTTTGATCGGGGTGGCGCCGGGGATCGGGCTGATCAGGATGCCGCCGGTTTCGGTCTGCCACCAGGTGTCCACGATCGGGCATTTGCCGCCGCCGATCGTCTGGTGATACCAGATCCAGGCTTCGGGGTTGATCGGCTCACCGACGGTGCCCAGCAACTGCAGGCTCGACAGGTCGTGTTTCTTCACGAAGTCGTCGCCTTCCTTCGCGATGGCGCGAATGGCGGTCGGCGCGGTGTAGAAGATGTTGACCTTGTACTTTTCGCAGATCGCCCAGAAGCGGCCGGGGTCCGGATAGGTCGGGATGCCTTCGAACATGATCGACTTCGCGCCGGCGCACAGCGGGCCGTACACGATGTAGGAGTGACCGGTCACCCAGCCGATGTCGGCGGTGCACCAGAACACGTCGCCCTCATGATAGTCGAAGATGTACTTGAAGGTCGTGGCCACATACACCATGTAACCGCCGATCGTGTGCAGCACGCCCTTGGGTTTGCCGGTCGAACCGGAGGTGTAGAGGATGAACAACGGATCTTCCGCGTCCATGATTTCCGCCGGGCAATTCGGGCTGGCTTTGTCGACCGTCTCGTCCCACCACAGGTCGCGGCCGGCCACCATCGGAACGTCGAAGCCCACGCGCTTGTAAACGATGCAATTGTTGACCGGCTTGCCGGCGTCTTCGCACATGGTCATCGCCGCGTCAGCCGTCGCCTTCATCGGCACGGATTTCTTGCCGCGGAACACGCCGTCGGTCGTGAACAGGACTTTGCATTCACTGTCGATAATGCGGTCGCGCAACGCTTCGGCCGAGAAGCCGCCGAACACGATGCTGTGGATCGCGCCGATGCGGGCGCAAGCCATCATCGAAATGGCCAATTCCGGAATCATCGGCATGTAAATGGCCACGCGGTCGCCCTTCTTGACGCCCAGGTCTTTCAGGACGTTGGCGGTCTTGCACACTTCGGCATGCAGGTCTTTATAGGTCAGAACGCGATCTTCGCTCGGATCGTTGCCTTCCCACATCAGGGCAGGCTGATCGCCGCGGGTCGCCAGGTGACGATCCAACGCGTTGAGCGTGATATTGGTTTTCCCGCCGACGAACCATTTAATGTTCGCATTGGTGAAATCGGTGGCGTACACCTGGTCCCATTTCTTTTCCCAGGTAAACTCATCGGCGATCTTGCCCCAGAAAGCGTCCGGATCGTCGACGGACTGCTGCCACATGGCTTTGTATTCATCGATCGACTTGATCCAGGCTTTCTGCCGGAACGATTCGGGAACCTCGAACACGCGGTTCTCCAGGCTCATACTGGTGATGCCCTTTTTCTCCTCGGACATGTCATCCTCCTTCTGCAACTTTTACCGGTAAAAAGATCAAATACGAAGACACGAATCTTCGCCGTTGTCCCATTCTGGGTTGTTACGAGATCCCCGCCCCGATGCATAGTCTTGAGTTAGAATTCACTAGGAGTTGGGAACATGAATGAATGCTCATTCACAGAGAACGGCAACGTACCAGCACTTCCCGCACCTGTCAAGATTAATCTGGCTAAAAACAGCCCTTTCACGAAAAATTTTCGCTTTTTTCACAGTAAATTCTCATTTTTGCGCCCCCTCGTGAAAAAAGAACGGATCCGCGTCATCCGGCTTGTGAAATCAAGCGTCTTTCCCGGTCATTGCCCGCCCGCCGCGTGAAATTTCCGACTTTTCGCTTGACACCGCCCCCCAACATCTGTAAGAAGCGTATTCGCTTTTGGCTCTTTTCTATTCCCGGCTCGTCTAATGGTAGGACAGCGGACTCTGACTCCGTCAGTCGAGGTTCGAATCCTTGGCCGGGAGTTGGGTCTCGCCCGGGCCGAGCGAATCGGTCCGACGAGCCCCACTTTGGTCCCATCGTCTAGCGGTTAGGACGCTGGCCTCTCACGCCGGAAACAGGGGTTCGATTCCCCTTGGGACTGCAAAAAGCCTCGTGCATGCGCGCGAGGCTTTTTTCATTTATCAATTTCAAGTTATACGTTATAAATTGGATGCATTGATCAATTATTTTATTGGAGAAATGAAAATGACCAAACCGGACATTCGTCGGCGATCTCACGACTTTTCCCTTACCGTCATCAAAATCTGCCGCCAAATGCAAAAAAACTCATTGGGGAAAATTCTTTGCGATCAACTGCTGCGCTCCGGCACCTCCATCGGCGCCAACATCGAAGAAGCACAAGCCGCTTAAAGCAAAAATGACTTCCTGGCAAAAATGTCTATCGCCCGCAAGGAAGCCCATGAAACGCACTACTGGCTGCGATTGATCCGAGACAGCCAAATTCTCACCGGCAATAATTTGAACGAGACAATCGATGAAAGCGAGCAACTCATGCGCATTCTCAGCGCGATCATTTTGTCCGGCAAACGAAATTCATAACTTTTCACTTATCACTTTTCACTGTCTTTGCCGGAGGCAAAGACACGGGCCATTGTTGGACGAAAGTCAGCAAATCTCGCGCATCCTTTCGGCAATTGTCATTTCAACGCAAAATACTCCTAGTCATTTAACCTTCTAATTCTCCGCCGGCTCTGGTTTATAATTGCGGACTCCAAAACAGTACCGAATCGGCGGGGAGCTTTATGATCCGGTATATTCGCTTCGTGATCCGTTATCGGGTGTGGGTGTTGGCGGCGGTGGCGCTGGTCACGGTCGCGGCGGGCGTGTTGATGAGCCATGCCGTGCTCGCCTCGTCGATCGGCAAGATGTTCCTGGGCGAAAGCCCGGCCTACAAGCAATACCTGGAGCGCAACCGGCAGTTCGGCGACAACGACGTGCTGGTCGTGGTCATCGCGGAAACCGACCCCCTCGCGCCCGCCGGGCGGGAGCGTTTGCGCAAAGCCTCCGCGGCGGTGGGCGAGCTGCACGGCATCGTCAACGTGCGCAGCCTGCTGGACGCCCAGCGCATCGACGGTTCGGGCGACGAACTGCGCGTGGATCGTTACGCCGATCTGATCGCCGCCCAACCGGAGCGCAAAGACGAGTTGTTCGCCCAGTTGCGCGACGATCCGCTGAATCAGGGATTGTTCGTTTCGCCCGCCGGCGACCATCACGCGCTGGTGTTGGAGTTCGACACCGAGGCCGACCTGCCTGCCGAGGAGATTCCGGCGATCATCGACCAGGTGCTCGCCGCGCTGCAGGCGGCGGGGTACGAGCGCGCACAGTTGCACATCGCGGGCTTCCCGGCGGCCGTCGCCGAAATGATCAAGGAAACGCACTTCAACATCAGCCGGCTGTTCCCGCTGGTGTGCCTGTCGCTGCTGATCGCCGCGTGGCTGATGTTCCGCCGCTTGTGGCCGGTGGCGCTGACGATGATCGTCGCGCTGATCGGCGTGATCTGGACGATGGGCTTCGCTACGTTGATCGACCGCCACATCAGCATACTGGTGAGCACCTCGCCGGCGATGATTTTGATCGTCAGTTTTTCCGACGTGGTCCATCTGTGCAGCGCCTACCTGCTGGAACTGGGGCGCGGCCAGAAAAAGGATGAGGCGATTCTCTCCAGCGTCGAGGATGTCGGCCGCGCGTGCCTGCTGACCTCGCTGACGACCTTCCTGGGCTTCGCAGCATTGAGCTTCGTGCCCGCGCCGGTGTTTCGGCAGATGGGCGTCATTCTCGGTTTCGGCGTCGGCATCGCATTGCTGCTGGCGGTGACACTCACGCCGATTTTCTTCTCGATCATCCGGCAACCCAAACCCTGGCGCAAAGGCGCGACCGGCCAGGTGCAAGATCTGCTCGATCGTTTTCTCCTCGGCTCCGAGCGCCTGACCCAACGCCGCCCCTGGGCGATCATCGCGATTTTCGCCGCGCTCACCGCCGTGTCGCTGTACGGACTGTCGCAGGTGCGCATCGACACCGATTTCATCAAGCGCCTCTCGCCCGACAATCCGGTCCGGCGCGACAGCGAGTACATCAAACAACATTTTCACGGCCTGACCGCGCTGGACATCTGGCTGGCGACCGATGCGGACGAAGGGCTGCTGGATCCGCAACTGTTTCGCAACGTGGCCGAGTTTCAGCGGCAGGCGGAGGCGCTGGACGACGTGGACCGCGCCTATTCGCTGGTCGACCTGACCGAGGTCATGCACCGCGAGATGCTTGCCGGCGATGTCGGCGACGCTCTCCTGCCCGCCACGCGACAGGCGCTGGCCCAATACCTGCTGTTGTTCGAGATGGGCGGCGGCAAGGATCTGGACCGGCTGATCGCCACCAACCGCTCGCTGATGCGCGTCAGCCTGCAACTGCCCAACGACGGCGTGGTGGCCTCCTACGAAACCGGCCGGCGCGTACAGGCGTTGGCCGATCGCACGCTCGGCGGCGGCGCGCACGTGGAAAGCAGCGGCCTGATGTACCTGATGGGCCAGTGGCTCGACGAGATCGTCGCCGGGCAGAAACGCGGTCTGCTTTTCGCCTTCCTGACCATCGCGGCGGTGATGATTCTCGGTCTGCGCTCGTGGCGTGTGGGCATCTGGTCGATGGCGCCCAACGCCATTCCGCTGCT
Source organism: uncultured Pseudomonadota bacterium (assembly GCA_937967875.1). GTDB lineage: Bacteria > Lernaellota > Lernaellaia > Lernaellales > Lernaellaceae > CALBTQ01. The sequence goes on along the minus strand of CALBTQ010000300.1, from coordinate 239 downwards.
CGTGCTCTTGGGTTACATGGGCCTGTTCATGCATCGCGTCGATTCGGACCTGATGGCCATTTGCATGATCGCCATCGGCATCGGCGTGGACGACACGATTCACTTCCTGATGCGCCTGCGCATCGAAGGGCAACGACAGGAAACGACCGCCGCAGCCGTGCGCGAAACGTTTTATTTCTCCGGGCGCGGCATCAGATCGGAAGAGCGTCGTGTAGGGAAAGAGTGTAGATATCGGTGGT
>CALBTQ010000299.1 GCA_937967875.1 uncultured Pseudomonadota bacterium | reverse complement strand
CCGAGATCTACACTCTTTCCCTACACGACGCTCTTCCGATCTCACCATGTCCAGCGGCGGATAGCGGCGGTTGGTGAAGATGTCGCGCCGCGCGGCCGGCACCGAAATCTGCGCGCCGCACTCGGCGCCCTCATACACCGGTTGCAGCCGTCCGTCCCGCAGATCGCAGCACACCCGCGGCCATACGGTTTCGCCCTGCCCGGTGACGATCGCGTCGGCGTGTTGCCGCGCCTCGTCGGGCAGAAAGGTCGGGTGCATGCCGCCGAGAATCACCGGGATGCCGCGCCCGCGGACGATTTGCGCGATCGCATAGGCGCGTGGGGCCAACGCGGTAAGCGTGCTGATCGCCACCACGTCGGTCGTGTGCGTCGCCGGGTCCCACAGGTCGACGAACTCGTCGATCGCCTCGACCTCGATGTCGGCCGGCGTCGCGCCCGCCAGCGTCGCAAGGCCCAGCTTGTAATAATGGAAGAACGGCGTGCCGACCGGCTTGCGCCCGCGCCGGCGCGAAACGTCGGTGGCCGGCGCGACGAGGGTGATCTTCACCGCGTCTCCTTCGCCGGCACGGCATGCACCGCCGCGGCCAACGCGCCGACCGTCGCGGCGATGTCGGCGCAATGCTCGATCGCCGAGCCGGTGACCACGATGTCCGCGCCCGCTTGCACCGCCGCGCCGACTTTCTCCACATCGGTCAATCCGCCGCCGACGATCAACGGCGCGTCGATCGCCTCGGCCACGGTGCGGATCATCTCCGGCGGCACGGGGTGCTCGCTGCCCGAACCGGCGTTGAGGTAGATCGTCTCGAAACCGTAAGCGGCCGCGGCGGTCGCGTAGCCCAACGCGGTGAACAGGTCGTGCGGCTTGACCAGTTCGGCCTTGCCGACCCTCCCGGCCGTGCCGCCCGGCTCGACGCAGATCATGCCGCAGCCGATCGGCTCGAGCCCGAGCTGGGGCAGAAACGGCGCGGCGCGCATTTGCTCGCGAATGAGGTAGCGCACGTCGTTGCTGTTGAGCAGCGACAAAAACAGCACCGCGTCGGCCAGCGGCGCCATGCTCGTGTCGGCGCTGGAGGGGAACAGAATCAACGGCGGGCGCGCGTCGGCGGTGAAATTCTCGGCGAGCGTCTCGATGATGATCCGTGTGAATTGCTCGACCATCTTGCGGTCCACGCCCGTCGAACCGCCCAGGAAAAAGCCGTCGGTGCCCGCGTGCGCCGCGCCGAGCACAATGTCGGCCAGCGCGTCGAGCGGATGGCAACACGGATCGAAACTGGTGAAGTGCAGCCGGCGGTTCGTCCGGGAACCGCGGAACAATTCGCCGATGCGGCCTCGCGCCATAAACCCTCCCTCGTTTGTCCTCGACCATATCATACGCAGGGGAAAATCAGTAGGCAAATAACCGTGGAGAGGATTTCGCCGTCAGGCGTCCGACGCGTCGGCATAATTTTGCAGGCGGTCGGTCAGGCCCAGGCGCTCGACAACCCGGCGCCACTCGGGCGGGCCGAGCACGTAATCGCAGGTGTTCAGGTCGCGCGTGGGAGCGGCCCAGCGGATGTGCGGATCCATCGTGCCCAGGCGGAAAAGCGACTCGCCGTCGACGAGCACCTCCAGTTGCGGGCCGACGTAAAAATGGCCGGCGTAGCGCGCGTAGGACGTCCAAGCGGGTGTGGCGAAGGTCAGCTCGCCGAGGCGTCGCCGGACGACGACCTTGCCGGAGGTTTTTTGCAGCGTGAGTTGATCCAGGTCGATCTCCAGGCGCAGATCCTTGCGGCGCAGACGCTTGGTGCTGTAGACGACCGCGCCGACGATCATGGCGAACGCGCCGATGAGCGTCACCGCGTAGGCGACCGCGTCCGAGCCGGACAATTTGCGCAACAGCATCGCCAGCCCGACAAGGGCGTACATCCCGACGAAAAAGCCGACGAAAAACGGCCACCACGTTTTGAAGCCGGAGACCGACTGGTTCAGCGTCAGGCGCAAGGGCGCTCGATCGCCGCCGGACCAGGCATCGTGTGGCTCGTCGGGCAGCTCGAGCAATTTCGCTTCTTGCAATTGGTCGAGAAACTGCCGCGCGTCCGCTTTTTTCTCCAGATAGAAATCGCACTCCTCGGCCAGCAGCGGGCCGTATTGGTTTTCGGCGCACAAAACATCTTTAAGGCCCAGGATGAATTGCTTGCCGGCCGCGTCGCACAGCGCCAGGGCGACGCCCAGCGTGCCCGCGTACGAGTGCGACCATTTGCCCGGACGCGCTGGCCGGTCGGGCAGCGTGTACTCGCGGCCCTCGATGACGAATCGATCGCCGGTCCACAGCAGTTCGCGTCGGCGGGGCGTGATCTGCCGAACGAGGAAAACGAAGTTGAACGCGATCAAAACGAACAGCGCGGGCGAAAACCAACCCGCCGCGCGGACGTCGTCGTAGGCTTTTTCCAAGCGCGTGCCCTGCTCCTCGTCGAGTACGCCGAGGCCGCCGAGCACCGCCGGGGCGAGGAACACGAGGTAGATCACGCCGAACACGGCGATCATCGTAAAAAACCCCGCCATGCTCCGCCGCGTCACGACCGGAAAGCGGTCGCGTTGTTCACTCATTATCCCACCCCTCTTGCTGCCCTTCATTTATAGCGCGGGCCGACGCGGCGCGGTCAATTTAAAATCCCGCCTCGACCGCCGTGATTCGCCGACCATGTGCGTACGGTTTGATGATGACAATCCGCCGGGGCGTTACCGTCCCCGGCGGTGAAGATGCGGACAAAACGGTGGACTAAAACTCGTCCCAGTAACGGCGTTGACCGGTTTCGAAATTCAGGTCGAGGCGGTGACCGTTGAACTCGATAATCGTCCGGTTCGTGCCGAACTCCTGCTGCGCGTAGTCGTTGTCGAAGCGCGGGAACGGCCCCAGGTCGACCTCCACGCCGTCGACGGTCATCGGGCCGCTCATGCCCACCGTGATCGGTCCCCGGCTCGGCGAATCGAAGGCGACCTGATCGCCCACGGTGATCGTCGCGTCTTCCAGGTCGGTCATAAAGTCGGCGAACGTGCCGCTGTTCGCGCTGTCGCCCAGTTCGACGATCCACACGTTGGCGCGCCCGTCGGCGATCGCCTCGTAGGCGTCGTTGGGCGGATCGACCGCGAAGTACGGCTCGTTCTCGGACCACAGACCGACATAGGAATCGCCCTTGCGCCCGAACAACCAGTGGCCGGACTGATACGCCTCATCGAACTCGTAACGCGGAAAGTACGCGTGCGTGTAATCGACCAGCAGGAATTCTTCGAGGATCGGAATCGAGACGCGCTCATACTGAATGATGCCGACGTTCTGATGGAACGTCGCGCGCGGCGTCCATCCGCCCGTCCACGGTCCGGCCATGTAGTCGTCGGAAAAGCCGCCCGGATAGGTCGTGAACACGTAGGCGTTCTGGTCGATCGTCGCCTGCCAGATATGCGTCTGCGCCGCCCATACGCCCGGCAGGTAATCCTGCGCGCCGCTGAGCTGGTAGTAAGGCGTACGGTAGGTGTAGGTCGACATCGACTGCAGCGCCGGCCCTTCCGTCATTTCCGGAATCAGGCCGGTGAGGAACGGCACCAGCGGGCTGCCCACGAAGATGCGCAGGAACTGAATGTCCTTCCACAAAAAACCGTTCCACATGTCGAACTCGTCGACCATCAGCAGCGTGCCCCCGGCGATATCGGGCGCGGCGTAGCCGGTCATGCCCCACCAGAACATGATGTCGTCCCAGTCCTCGTAGCCGATGCCGTAGTCCGGACCGGCGGCGATGTCGATCGAATCGCGCTGCTTGTGCTCGGTCGATTGCTCCGCGTCGGCGGCGAGCTCTTCGAGGATCGCCGGCGGCATGTAATTGCTGGTGACCAGGTGCACGGCCGAGAAATTGTCGCGGTCGCTGTAGCCGCCCAGGCCCAGCATCACCCACGCCGGTTCGGTGATCGAATCGTTCAACCCGTCCAGCAGCTTGCTCTGGTAAGTGCGCCCGTGCACCAGATCGGAAGAGCGTCGTGTAGGGAAAGAGTGTAGATCTCGGTGGT
>CALBTQ010000298.1 GCA_937967875.1 uncultured Pseudomonadota bacterium | reverse complement strand
GGCCACCACCGACATCTACACTCTTTCCCTACACGACGCTCTTCCGATCTGATGCTGATCTTGCCGTCGGCGCCGGTGTAGCCCGAACCATACAGCACGTCGTCCTTCGCCAGACCGATCATCATGTATTCCCGGCCCGGCACGGTGACGCTCACCGCGGAGGTCGAGGTCGGCAGTTCGCTTTCATAAACCGGCGCGATCGTCGCCGCTGCGGCCGTGTAAACGAAGGATTCGGGGTCGCCGAACAGGTTGTACATTTCGTAGTACAGCTTGGTCCGGCCGCCGCCCGCGTAGTGTTCGTACAGCTTGAGCAGACCGAAGTCGGTGATGCCCGACACCCAGGGAATCGCCGGGCGCGTTTCGTCGTCGCCGCGGGTCAGGCCGTAGAACTCGCCTTTTTCCAGAATGTCGTCCTCGTCCCAATAGGTGGACTCCGAAGCGCCCCAGAACGCCAGCGCGCCGTTGGGCACGCGCTGCCAGGTTTCGGCGAAGCATTCGGGCATCGTGTAGGAACCGGTGACGCACGCGTGCGAGAAGACCAGCGGATAGGTCGTGTTGGTCAGGGCGCGCACCTGCGCCTGGTTGACCGGCGGACCATCGGCCCAACTTGTGTTCGAACCGTGGCCGGAATAAGCGTGAACAGTCGGACCGGTGTTAAGTGCGGCCAATGCCTGCTGGGTCGTGCCGCCGTGCTGGTAGTAGACCTTGGTGCAGGTGAAGCCCAGCGGCTCGAGCAGATTGGTGCACACCGCGTTGTGCGTGCCTTCGGAAATGTTGAAATTGTCGCGGCTGGCCATGAAGGTCGCGTGGGTCATCCAGGAATTGTCCGCGACGTTCCACTCGTTTTTCTCATGGGTCAGCAGCTTGCCGATGATCGTGTTGAGGTGATCCTCGTTGCGCACCGACAGCCGGCCGACGCCCAGGTCAGGCATGTAGTCGGCGCCGCTGACCGCGCCGTAGTACAGGTCGGTGGCCGCGCCGGTCGTGCCGTTGCCGTGCGTGACCAGGTTGGTGTCGCCGATCAGCAGTACGTAGCTGGGCGGAATGGCCCAGTTGTTGTACGCGTCGGTGATGTAGTTGATGATCGACTGCGAAGTCGCGCCGGTCTCGTCGGTGCCCACGGTGACCACGTTCCAGCCGCGCTGCGTTTTCCACTCGACCAGTTCCTGCACCGCCGCCATGTTGAACGCCTCGGGGCGGCTGATGATCAGGTAAGTCGAGGGCACGAAGTGCGGATAGATCTTCTCGCCGAAGGTGCCGGCGTTAAGCGCCATGTTGTTGACCATCGCGTAGCTGCGCGGATCGACGTAGCGTTCTTCCACGGCCAGCGTTTCGGCCATGTCGCCGTTGACGAATTCGACGTCGACGTCCAGGTGGCGGGCCACCAGCAGCGTTTCCTCGGCCGGCACGTAGTTGACCGGGCGAAGCTGCAGCGTCACCAAGCGGTAGCCGCGCAGCATGCCGTCGCCGACCACCTGCGCCGCTTCGGCGAACAACGGACGATTCACGGTGTAGGCGGTCGCGTCGACGGTGAAGATCGCCGCTTCGCGCGCGCCGGGGATCTTGGGAATCGACGGCTGAATCGGCATCACCCGCGTAGCGCCGGTGAACGCCGAAACCGGCAGTTCTTCGTATTCGCCGCGCACGGTCAGACGCACATCGGCGCCCAACGGCACGCGCACCGTCCGGTTGATCACCGGCAGCGCCGGCTGACCGATTTCACCGGAGACGCCCTCTTCGGGTAGGACGATTTTAACGTAGCCCGGTTCGGGCTCGTTGAATTCGAAGCCGGACAGATCGACCTGAATGGTCAGTCCGTTTTCGTCGGCCTGACCGACCGTCAACGCCACCGGATTGATTTCGGCCGTTTCGATGCCGAACCAAGCCGCGTGGGCGGAACATACGCCCAACAGCAGAATGGTCAGGGTGATTAAAATTGTGCGACGCATGCGGTTCTCCTTCCAGTAGGGCCTGCGGTGTTTATCTGGTAACGAACGATTCAATCGAATCAATACATTTTAAGGCGACGTATTATAGGGACCCATGAAAACAATAGTCAAGGAAGCGAAAAATGTGCCGATACATTAAATACAAGCGGCGTTACTGCGACGTTGGTGAGTCGAGGGAAGACTTGGAAGCTCAATCTCCCGTGGAGCATCACTTCCGGTTCCTTGCCACGGCGTCGGCGGTTGCCGCTGTCTTTTTATCCCTTCCGTAATCCTTCCATTCCATGCAGTATAGGGTTGAGCCGATCGGCGGTTTCATGTTTACTTACGGCCAATGGGTTTAGTGGAGGTTTTTCGGTGAAAAGGTGTGGAACGAGTTTTCTGGCTCTTTTTTTGGCAAGATCGGAAGAGCGTCGTGTAGGGAAAGAGTGTAGATCTCGGTGG
>CALBTQ010000297.1 GCA_937967875.1 uncultured Pseudomonadota bacterium | reverse complement strand
GGCGACACCCGAGATCTACACTCTTTCCCTACACGACGCTCTTCCGATCTTGCGCAACAGCGCCAGGAGAATGCGCGGACGCAGGTAAAAACGGCGCACCAACCGCCGGCGCGCGCGGTCGAGATCGCCGGTCGACAAACCGGGCAAGGTCAGCGACGCTTTGTCCTGACAAAAAGCGGCGAAACTCGTCTCGGCCGGCAAACCCTCTTCGCGCGCCTGTTCCAGCAGCGTGGATCCGACGAACGGTGCCGCCGCGTAGACTTGGATGAAATCGAGGTCGAGCGACAACGCCAGCTCGATGGTTGCGCAAATTGACTCGGCCGTGTCTCCGGGCAGCCCCAAAATGAAATGGCCCAGCGTCGTCAGCCCGGCGCGACGCGCCTGCGCCAACGGTTGACGATAATCGGTTGGCCGCAATTGCTTGCCGGCCCGCTCCAACACCGGCGCGCTGCCCGACTCCAGACCGAAGCTGACCATCCAACAACCCGCCGCGCGCATCCGGCGCAACATTTCCTCGTCGACCGTGTCGGTGCGGCTGTTGCACGTCCAATGGATGCCGGGCGTGTGGCGGATCATCGCGTCGGACAGCGCCAGCACAAAGTCGCGCTTGATGGTGAAAGTTTCCGCCCACATGAAAAAGTCGTCGACGCCCCACCGCGCTCGATCGTGTCGAATTTCGGCGATGACGTTGTCCACGTCGCGCAGGCGCAAGCGCCGGCCGTAATACTCACCGGCTGTGCAAAACGAACAACGATAAGGACAACCGCGCATCGGCGTGAGAATCAGAAAGCGGCGGCGGCTGAACGGCAGATGATGCGCGGCGACGTTCGCCTTCTCCCAGGCGGGAAACGGCAGCGCGTTCAAATCGTCGATGTACGGCCGGTCGGGATTGCGGCGTTCGGTCGTGTGCTCGCGATAGGACAATCCCGCCACGGCGGCCAAATCGCGATCGGCAGACAACGCGCCGAGCAGTTCCCGAAACGTCTCTTCCGGCTCGTGGCGGATGATGCAATCGACGTAGCGGTGCGCCGCGAGGATCGTCAGGTCCTCCACCGTGGCGTGCACGCCCAGCAGCGCGATCGTCGCCGCCGGCAACGCGGTTTTGATCGCCTGTGCCAGTTGCAGATCTTCGACGAAGGTGGGCGTGGAAATCGCCAGCACGCACAACTGCGGCGGTTGCGCGGTCAAGCGACGAAGCAGGGCTTTCGGCGAGAGGCCGTGCACCGGGCAATCGAACAGCTCGACTTCATGCCCGTCGCGCAAGGCGATCGCGGCCAGGTACGCCAGCGTTACCGGCGGCCATTGGGTCGTCCAGATCGCCGAACGCTGCGTACAACGGCCTTCGCGCACGAACAGCGCGCCGTCGGCCGTCGGACCGTTGATGAGCGCCACTCTCATGAAACACCCGCCTCGTCGTTCAGCGGGTGAAGCGCTGTCGGACGATCGTCGCTAAAATCCGCAATCCGTTGCGCATGCGTTTGAAACCCGTCGCGCCGGCCAGCCGGGCCTTGCGCGTGACCGGCAGTTCCGTGACCGTCACTCCCGCCTTCAACGCCTGGCACAACATCTCCGTTTCGATCTCGTATTCGTCGGCCCGCAGGTTCATCCGCTCAACAACCGCCCGCTCGATAATGCGAAAGCCGCTTTGCGAATCGGTGACGCGCGCGCCGAACAGCAGGTTGATCAGGGCGCTCATGAAGCGATTGCCCCAGTAGTTGGGTCGTGAGATGCCGCCGCGTTCGATGCAGCCGATGAACTTCGAGCCGTTGACGAACCGCGCGCCGTTTTCCGCCGCCGCGCACATCGCCGCCAGGTCGACCGGATCGTCCTGCCCGTCGCCGTCGATGAACACCAGCGACGCCCCGCGCGCAACGGGAAACGCCCGGCGCAACGCTGCGCCCTTGCCCGCGTTGACGCCCATCGTCAGCAACTGAACGCCCTCGGTCGCCGCGGCGATCTGCGCAGTGCGGTCGGTCGAACCGTCGTCGACCACGATGAGCTGCGCATCGGGCAACGCGGCGCGCACGCCCGCCAACACGCTGGCCAACGCGCCCTCTTCGTTGTGACAGGGAACCAGCACCGTGTAGCGCGTCATATGATGGTCTCCATCCGCGCGGGTTCGCGCCGCCAACGCCATGCCTGCAGCGCAAAGATCGTCGCCCAGGAATTGCGGTGCGGCAGTTTCGTCGAGTATCGCACGCCGCCCGCCTTGTCGCCCAGCGCCGCCAACCGCATCAGCCCGGCGTCGATCGGCGCGGCGTAGCGTGCCTCGTCGAGGCACTGCCAGATGCGCACCGCCTGCGCGATCGCGTCGGCCGGATAATCGAAGTCGCCGTATGACGGTCGCCGATTGGGCAACGAGCCGTCAGGTTGCTGCAACTCGGTGAGGCGATCAGCGGCCGCGATCAGCAACGGCGCGTACGGAGCGCGCCGCGCCGGCGCGAGCGTCAGCAGGCCTTCGAGCGCGTAGCAGTGCGCGTGCAGATAAACCTTCGTGCGCGCCTGATCGACGTGAAAAAAGCCGTCGCGGAAAAAGCGGTCGACGAACAATTCGACCAACGGCGGCAGTTCGTCGCCCAATGCGTCGGCCAACGGCGCCAGACATTTAAGCAGGTGCGGGCTGAACGAGGCCGACCAATGACCGCCCGCCGCTTCCGGCGGCCAGATGCTTACGCGCGTTTTCAACCAGGACACCGCCGTTCGCGTCAACCGCTCCAGCGGCTCGGTCGGCGCGTCGGCGGCGAACGTTTCCCGCCAGGCCCGCAATGCCCGCAGACAGATCACCGTGTCGAACAAATAGGTCTGCCCGTCGCGTCCGAACCCGGTGCTGTCGCCCAAGATGCACAACAACGCTCGGGCGATGCGCTCGGCGTGCGCCGCCGGCCATGTCCACGCCTCGGCGCGTCGCCACAAGCACAACAGATACAGCAAATAGCCCGACGCTTCCGGATAGACGAACGCCGGGCGTTCCCCGTCGAGCCAAGCGTACAACAATCCGTCGGGCGTGCGGATCGTCCCGACCAGCAGCCAGGCCAGATGACGAGCTTCTTCCGCCGACAGACCGGCTTCGGCCGTCAATCGTTCCTGCAGAGCGGCGGGCGTTTCTTCCGGCGCGCCATTCGAATTTCCGACTTTCAACTCAACCTCGAAGCAGACTGCGCAGACTCAACCGGACCGTGCGGAAAAATCCCCGCCAACCGCCGTTGCGCACCTTCGCGCCGACGATACGCCATATCGTTCGCGGACGCAGGAAAAACGCCCGCAGCATATTTCGCTGCCACCACAACATCCGCTCGCGCGAAAAGAGCGGATGCGCCGGCGGCGGATCCACCAGAAACACGTACCGCCGCCAATCGTCCGGCAGCTCGACGCCCCGCTCCGCATAGATCGGAAGAGCGTCGTGTAGGGAAAGAGTGTAGAACTCGGTGGGCGCCGT
>CALBTQ010000296.1 GCA_937967875.1 uncultured Pseudomonadota bacterium | reverse complement strand
CGGTTCGTCTACAAATCGCACTGGCTGATCCCCGCCGTGTCATGGCTGATCGGCCTGCTCGACCACCTGCGCCCCGCGCCGCCCAAACCGCACCTCGCGGCGGATTCGCCCGGCGCCAAGCCAGCCTGCCGCGTGCAACACACGATGTCCCGATCGCGCCGCCTGCTGCAAACGTTGTCCTACCTGGTCAGCGTTTTTGAGATGGAAACCCTCGGACGCCTCGTGCCCGGCGCGGGCGTGTACCTGCTGCTGGAAAAGCGCTAAGACAGCAACCTGCGCGCGCGGCCGCCGAAAAACGCGGTCGCGTCGCGTTTAACCCACGACAGCGCAGCCCAGGCGTCGGCCTGCTCGGCGTAGGTGAAGGTCAGGTTGGGAAAATCCGAGCCGAACAGCAACCGCTCGGCATAGGGCGCCAGATCGGCGTCGAAATCGAAGGGCGCGGCGGCGCGGTAGGGCTCGACGTTGGTGAACGACGCTTCCAGGTGCAGACCCTTATAGCGGTCGCAAAGTTTCAGATACTCCAACGTCTGCATTGCGCCCAAGTGGGCGATGACCATCTTCAGCCGCGGGTTGCGCGCCAAGCGCTCGGCCGCCCGCGCCACGTCCAGATGCGACCGCGTGTACGGATACGGCGCGTTGCCGCTGTGCAGCACGCAGGGCCGCCCGGCGGCCTCGAGCGCATCGAACGCCGCATCCAGACGCGGGTCGCTCACCGCTACCTGTTGCACCTCGCAGTGGATCTTCAATCCGTACAAGCCGAGACGGTCGAGCGCCTCGCGGGCCAACGCGCCGACATTCTCATCATCCGGATGCACGGTGAAAAAGCCGCGCACTTGCGGGCGGGCGCGTTGCAACGCGGCCAAATAGGCGTTGAGTTCGGCCGCGACGCCGGGCTTGTGCGCATAAGGCAGCGCCCAGCACTCGCGCACGCCGAAGCCGGCCAGCGCGGCGAGCACCTCGTCGGTTTCATGCGGATAGGCAATGTCCCACCCGACATCGGCGAACCATTTGCGGATCGCGCTAAACAGCCGCGCGGGAAACAGGTGCACGTGACAATCGACGGCAATCGCCGCTTGCGGACGGCGGTAGATGTCGTCGGCCGCGTCTATTCCACCACCCCCCAGTCGGACGGATTGGGGCCCATCACGAAGTGCAGCGAGCCGCCGTTGACGATGTCCGCGTGGGTGAACCACGGTTCGTCGAGCGCCGCGCCGTTGAGCTCCACCGACTGCACGTAGACGTTTTCGTCGCTGTTGTTGTCCGCGGTGATCACGAAATCGCCGCCCGGCAGGTGCAGCGTCGCGCCGGCGAACAGCGGGCTGCCCACCACGTAGATGTCCGAACCGGCCAGCGGCATGAAGCCCAGCGAGGCGAACATGTACCAGGAGGTCATCGTGCCCGCGTCGTCGTTGCCGTCATAACCGCCGGGCAGCGGGCGGTATTTGTTCTCCAGAATCCATCGCGACCACTTCTGCGTCAGGTCGGGCCGGTCAGCGTAGAGGAACATGAAGACGTGGAACATCGACATCTCGTTGCCGTGCCAGTAGTACAGGTCGGGCAGCCAGGCGATCGGCGCGCCGGTTTCGGCTTGCTCGAAAGCCCAGTTGAGCTTCTCGACGAAGGCCTCGTTGCCGCCGAACAGCGCGATCAGCCCGTGCGGATCGTGCGGCACATAGAAGGTCCAGTGCCACGCGTTGCCCTCGACGTACTGTTCCGAAAACGGATACCAGGACACGAACGGCTCGACCCACGAACCGTCGCAGTTGCGCCCGCGCAAAAAGCCCGTTTCCGGGTCCCAATGATTGCGGTAGTTGTGGCTCTGCTCCAGGAAGCGTTCGGCATCCTCGGTTTCGCCCATCGCCTCGGCCCACCAGGACAGCGCCGCGTCGGAGTAGGAATATTCCAGGGTGTGGCTCGTGCCGCGGGTGCGCACATCCTCGCAGCACCAGCCGACGTTAAGGTACTCGTTCATCGCCGAACGGCCGTGCGGTGTCGAGCCGACGCCCTGCGCGCGGCAGCCTTCATAGGCCGCGTCCACGTCCCAACCGGTCATCCCCTTGAGGTACGCCTGCGAGAACAGGTAGGTCGTGTTCGAGCCGAGCATGCAGCCGGTGTAGCCCTCGCAGCAGGGCCAGCGCGGCATGTCGCCGCCTTGCTGGTACATGGCGATCAGCGAGTTGAGGAAATCGACCGACTTGGCCGGCTCGATCAGGTCCATCAGCGGATGCCAGGTGCGGAAGGTGTCCCACAGCGAAAAGTCGGTGTAGTAACGATGTCCCGCGCCCGGATCGTTCATCTCGTGATTGAAGCCGTGATACAGACCATTCGCCTCGACCCAGTCGGTGGGCATCATGTACAGGTGATAGAACGAGGTATAGAAAATCTTCATCTGGTCTTCGGTCGCGCCGACCAGGTCGATCATGTTCACGATCTCGCGCCACTGATCGCGCGTGTCGCTGACGGCGGCGGCGAAATCGAAGTCGGGCATCTGGTCCTCGAGGTTGGCCTCGGCCTGCTCCAGCGATTGGTAGCTCAACGCGACGCGCACCAGGACGCGATTGTTCGGCAAATCGGCGAAACCGATGTACGCGCCGATCCGGTCGCCCGATTCGATCGTGCCGTTGGGATGCGGATTGCCGTTGTCCCACGTGGTGTGCGAGGCGAAGGGCGCGGAAAACTCCATCACATAATAGGTCCGCACGCCGCCGTCGCGGCCGGTCAACGAGCCGCTGACCAGAATCTCGCCGCTGATGCGCCGGGTGTCCGGATCGACCAGGATCGTCGCTTCGGGCATGGTCTCGCCCGTGTCGATCGCGTGGCTTGGATCGATCACCACGAAAGCCGGCTTGTCGGGCGGGAAAGTGTAGCGGTGAATCGCCGCGTAGCCGCGCGTGGCCAGCTCGGCGTACACGCCGTAGGTGTCGAGCATCACGCCGTAATAGCCCGCCTTGGCAACTTCGTTGAAATGCGTGAAGCGGCTGCGGTAGTCGGCCTCGGTGATCGGCTTGGTCGGCTCGACGGTCACCGGCATCAGCAACAGCGTGCCCATGTCGGTCGCGCCGGTGCCGTACAGATGGGTGTGCGAAAACCCGCGGATCTGCGTATCGCCGTAATAGTAGCCGCTGAAGTGATTGAAGCTGTAGTTCAAGCCGCGCAGCGTGGTGTCCGGGCTGAGCGACAACATGCCGAAGGGCGCTTTCGGGCCGGGATAGGCCGAGGCGTAACCGAAGGCGAAACCGCCGGTGCCGATCATCGGATCGATGTAATCGAGTCGATCGGGCGTAACGTCGTCGTCGCCGGTTGTATCGTCGTCGGTCGTGTCGTCGTCGTCGCCGGTGTCGTCGTCGTCGCCGGTGTCGTCGTCGTCGCCGGTGTCGTCGTCGTCGGACGCATCATCGTTGTCGTCGTCGTCATCGTCGCCGCACGCGGCCATCGCCAACGTCATCGCCAACAGCAAAATCCAGCCGAGCCAAAAGCGCTTGTGCATTTTGAAAAAGCCTCCTCGTTGTCCGGGGCGTATTTTAACAGATTGTTGCGGGCTTGGGTATTGCCGTTCCCGCGTTGCAATCGAAAGATTTGTGGGGGAAAATTCGGTGACAACAAAACAAGGGGGAGTTCCATGCGTTTGTCGAAATGGTTTTTGCTGCTGCTCGTGATGGCGACGCTGGCCGTGGTTCCCATGCTGGCTTGCGGTGACGACGACGATGATGACGACGACGACGATGACGACGATGACGACGATGACGACGACAGCACCGGCGGTTCGACCTGCTCGGGCATGTGCAACAAGATGTCCGAGTGCCTCGGCTCGTTGATGGACGAATACTTCGGATCGGTGGACGAATGCATCAGCGTGTGCGAAGAGGACCTGGGCTCGGACGAAAACCTGGACTGCATGGCCCAGTGCGACCTGGACGACAGTTGCATCACCTGGGGCATGTGCATCGGCGAGTGCGGCGAAATCTAAGTTCGTTCGCCTTCAGCGGGCCATTTTCCGGAAGATGATTTTGGTCGTCTCCAGCAGGATCTTGATGTCGAACGCCAGATTGGTGTGTTTGATGTAATACAGGTCGAGCTGGAGCTTTTCCTTGGCGTCTTCGACCGTCGCGCCGTAAGGGTAGCGGACCTGCGCCCAGCCGGTGATGCCCGGCTTCACCACGTGCCGCTGGCTGTAATAGTGAAGCTGCTCGGTCAGTCGTTTGACGAAGAACGGCCGCTCGGGGCGCGGGCCGACGAAGCTCATCTCGCCGTTGAGCACGTTGAACATCTGCGGGATCTCGTCGATGCGGAACCGGCGGATGTAATGACCGATCGGCGTCACGCGGTCGTCGTTCTCGCGCGCCCACACCGGCCCGGTGGCGTCCTCCGCGTCCACCCGCATCGAGCGGAATTTCAATAGCTGGAACGTCTCGCCGCCCAACCCCACGCGCTCCTGCTTGTAAAGAATCGGGCCCCGGCTGGTCAGCTTGACCAGGATCGCCGTGGGCACCCACAGCGGCGCGGCGACGATCAGCCCGGTCATCGCGGTGATCAGGTCGAAGGCGCGCTTGGAGAACAACCGCAGCCGGCCGACCTTGAAGCCGTCGGTGAACACGAACCAGCTCGGGCGCAGCGACTCGAGCACGATCTTGCCGGCGAAGCGCTCGTGGAAGGTGACGTTGTCGATGATGCGCACGCCGGTCAGCTTGACTTCCATCAACTCGCGCGTGGGCAGAAAGCCGCGCTGCTCGTCGAGCGCGACGATCACCAAATGCGCGCGATGCTCCGCGCACAGCGTGGGCAGGGAGTCGGCCGAGCCCAGCACGCGGAAGCCGAGCACCTCGTTTTTCTCCACTCGGTTTTCCGCCACCACGCCCACGATCCGGTAGCCGCTGTCGCCGTAGCGGATCACGTCCTCCAGCACGGTCGTAGCCAGCTTGCCGGTGCCCAGCACCAGCGCGCGCTGCATGAAGCTGGATTCCTCGCTGATCTCGCCCCACAACAGGCGGTACAGCACGGTGATCGTAATGCAGAAAATCACCGAAAGGGCGAGAATGCCCTGGCCGATCATCGCCGGCTTGTAGATGTAGTAGATCGCCGTGAGGATGAACACGCTGGTCACGAAAGCCTTGAGCAGGTTCTTGATGAACTCGCGGAAGGAAATGTGCAGCGACACTTCATACAAATCGAAGTAGTGGTAGGCGACCTTGATCACCCCGTACATGACCAGCACGCCGCCGAGCGTGCGATAGGTGAACAGATCGTAAATGTCGTAGAGATAGCGCAGATAGCAGGCGAGCGCGATCGCCCCCAGCAGGGCCAGGTCCTGAAAAAGGATAAACGTAAAGTTCCAGATCGGAAGAGCACACGTCTGAACTCCAGTCACCGAATACGAACTCG
>CALBTQ010000295.1 GCA_937967875.1 uncultured Pseudomonadota bacterium | reverse complement strand
TTTTTTGGCAGTCACTTTCCTGTGGACGGGATGCGCCAAGCAGACGGCGAACCAAATGCCGGTCGACGAAAGCGGATCGCCGATCCTTGTCGATCTGGCCGGTCAATTTCAGATCAGCAAGGCTTACTTCGATATGGCTTTGGACCGCGTGCCGATCATTTTCCAAGGGCAATTTCAGGACGCCGCGGGCAAGCGCGAATACCTGGAGCGCCTGGTGGTCGAGGCGGTCTTCTACCTCGAAGGCAAACGCCGCAAGTACTACCGCAAGAAGGAGTACCAGCACACGCTGGATCTGCGCTTGTACGCCGGCGTGCTCGACGAGTTGCGCAAAGATATGGAAAGCAAAATCCCGGTCACCGAAGAGGAAGTACGCGCCGAGTACGATCGGACGATCAAAAAGAATCGGGAAAAACGCACCTACGAAAATTTTCATGACGCCATCGAACGCGGGCTGGTGCAAAAGCGTTTGAAACAGCAGTACGAAGATAAAAAAGAGGAACTGCTCAAGGAATGGAAGGTTGTCTTCCATTACGATCTGCTTGCGCGCATGGATCCGGCGACCACCCCGCAGGATCAACTGCCCAAGCTCGAAGACGTGTTGGCCGACGGCGAAAATTACCGCTACACGGTCGGGCAGTTGCTCAAGCGCATCGATCAGGCTCCCGAGGAAGCCAAAGAGAAGCTGCGCCAGAACAAAAATCCCGACAAGATGCTCGATTTCGTCGTTCGCGAGGACGTGTTGTTCACCTACGCCGTGCGCCAGGGTCTGGATAAAACCGCTTCCTACGCCATGCGCAAACAGATCATG
Source organism: uncultured Pseudomonadota bacterium (assembly GCA_937967875.1). GTDB lineage: Bacteria > Lernaellota > Lernaellaia > Lernaellales > Lernaellaceae > CALBTQ01. The sequence continues at coordinate 1,465 of CALBTQ010000295.1, read as the reverse complement.
GAAGTGGCCACGTTGAGCCTGATTACGCGCCATGAGGTTATCAGCGACGACATCGTCGCGACCATCGAAGAGGGCAAAAAGGTGTACGAGGAGAATCCGGCCCTGTTCACGCGCGGCACGTCGTCGATACCCTGGGAAGAGGCGAAGGATCGGGCGATGGCTGAGGCGACCGCGCGCAAAAAGCTCGAAGCGGGACGCACGTTGGCCAAATCGCTGATGCGTCACCGCTACCCGACCACCTACTACGAGGCGAATATCGAAAAGTACTTCAACTAAAGGACGGCGATGAACGCGGTTTCCATCGTGATGCTGCTGGCCGGGCTGGCGGCGCTCAATATTGTGATGTGGATCGTGATCATGTCCGTCATCCGCAAACGGTATCCGCTGCCGCCGGTCATGGCCGCCCCGGATCCGTCGACGCGGGCCGACGAAGTTTTTCCCGGCTATTATCTGGAAACGCACAACCTCGACGACGGCGCGGAAAGCGGCCGTTTTCGCGGATGGGGCTTGTTGGCGCGGGGCAACGGCGGTCTGTATTTCACCGCCAAGGGCTTGCATTTTCAGCGGCGCGGCACGAAGCGCCCCTTGCTGATCCCCACCCGGGGATTGCGGGCGGTGAACGTGGTGGTGTCCGACCGGTTGCGCATTCGCGGCAAGCTGTCGTGCGAAGTCGATTGGGAATTGGCCGGGCGGAGCCTGCGGTCGATTTTCGTGATCGTCGGCGGGGTCAGCTACACCCGGCGCGCGGCCAAGTGGATTCAGGATCATCTGACCGACGTACGCGTCTCGCTGCCGCCCTCGCTGCCTAACGCGTAGCCTGCGCCAGCAGCGCCCAGGTCAGCGCCAGCGCCCGCCGCAGCGCGTCCGTCGTCAGGCGCAGAAACTCACGCCCCTCGTCGGTCTCCGCCATCATCGCCAACGTCCGGCGGTATTGCTCTTCCCGATAAGGAACCGTTTCGCGCGCCTGCAACTCGGGACCGAGCAGCGGTTTGGTCAGCGCGAAAAAATCGTCCTGGCGGCGGATTGTCTCACGGGCGACGCCGCGCAGGTCCAGCACGATCGCTTCGGTTTCTTGCTCATTCGGGAACAGCGTTTCGGCGGTCAGCAAACGCGCGGCCGGCTCCTCGCCGCGCCGCCACTGGGCCAGCAGATTGGCCGCGAGGCTTTCGAAGGCGAAGTGGTAATTGGTGGTCGTTTCGGTCGTCCCGCCGATCGGCGAGCCCAGATCGTAGTAGCACCAAGGCGCCTGCGTTGTGTGGAACGGCTGCGCCAGATCCTGCAGGTAGTGCAGGGCGCGCGCCAGGTGCCGCCAACCCCAATAAGCGTCGCCACGCACGAAGGCCCGACGGGATCGCTCGATGAAGTGCGCGAAACGCGCCGGCGCGTCCCCCTGGTCCATGAACGGTTTGGGCGCGTGCCAAGATCGGAAGAGCACACGTCTGAACTCCAGTCACCGAATACGATC
>CALBTQ010000294.1 GCA_937967875.1 uncultured Pseudomonadota bacterium | reverse complement strand
AGAGCCGACAAGCCCCGGAGGGGCGGAGGAATCTTTGATAATTCGCATCAGATCGGCCACGGCGATTTGCGTATGCGTTGAAAACGATCGGCTGTTTCGCCGGAGGCGGGCTTCACCTGCACCCCTGCGGGGTGTGCTTGAATTTGCCTCGTCTGATTCCAGGGCTGAAAGCCCTTCGCTACTGACCTGCGCCCTGCGGGCTTGAGGATCTTGCGCAGAAAATCATTTCAACGTTGTTCGACTTCGCCCGGTTTTTTCCTTAGGACACCCCAAATCGAAATCGCCATCACGTAATTTCAAACACCTACAAAATCGTGCGGATGTCAGGAGATAATTGACGGGAATCGCTCGACCGGCCGGCGAGCGATCGCCGGTCGATTTTTTTTACGCCAGCGTCAGCCCCGCCAGCCACAGGGCGTAGCCGGCGACGAAGACCAGGCCCCAGACCATCGCCGGGCGCGTCAGCAGCTTGCCGTCGGGCGTCAGTGCGCGCCACAAAAACGCCAGCGCCGCGCCGATCCACAAGGCGAAACCCAGCAGCGCCAGCATCGACCACCCGCGTTGCGGATCGCGATTCTCGCGCAGCAGCGCCAGGTGCTTGCCGACCGCGCTTTCGTCCTGGGCCTGCTGCGCCACCAACGTGGCGATGCGCTCCTCGCTCGCGGCGATCTCCACGGCGTAGGGCTGATACAATCCGCGCGCGCTGTACAGCCCGCTGCGCAACACGCGCCGCACGTGCAGTTCCGCCTCGAAGTCGTTTTGCGCCGCGAAGTGATCGGCGATGCGTTTGAGCGACGCTACCGCTTGCGCCGTGTCGATGCTGCCCGGGTAATACATGTGCAGCGCGCGATCGTAGTAACCGATCGCCTCGGCCGTCTGCCCCTGCGCCAGCAGCCGGTCGGCCATTACCCGCGCGCGGAAACCGCTATAAGCCACGCGCGCCCAGGCCATGAGCAGCACGATACACACGATCAAAACGCCCGCGCCGATTTTCCGCATCGCCCTTCCTTTATTGAATCATCGTGAGTGTAGCCGATCGCCGCGCCCTCGACAATCGTTCGCTCGACTTTATAATGAAGCGACTTTTGCAAGGAGACGCGTTTGCTGATTCAGGTGCTGTTGTTTCTCGCCGGCTTGATCGTGCTGGCCGTCGCCGCCGAATTTCTCGTGCGCGGCGCGACGCAGATCGCCCTCGTGCTCGGTCTGCCGCCGTTGCTGGTCGGTCTGACCATCGTGGCCTACGGCACCTCGCTGCCCGAATTCGTCGTCTCCGTCCTCGCCGCCGCCAAGGGCTCGAGCACCCTCGCCCTGGGCAACGCGCTGGGCTCGAACCTGCTCAACACCGGGCTGATTCTCGGCCTGGCCGCGATCATCTTTCCGCTCGCCGCCGACCGCACGCTGTTTCGCCGCGACCTGCCGATCCACCTGGGCTTCGTGCTGCTGTTCGCGGCGGTGATATACAACGGCTTCATCGCGCGTTACGAAGGCCTGGCGATGATCGCGCTGATGCTCGCGTACATCGTCGGATGCGGCATCGTCGAATGGCGCGCGCGCAACGCCAATGGCGCGGCGGCCCTGGAGGAAATCGAGGAAGAAGTCGGCGAGCGCCCCAAATCCATCTGGGTCGCCGTCTTCTTCGTGCTGTTGGGATCGGCCGGACTGTACTTCGGCGCGGAACTGATGGTCGACGCGGCCATTTACATCGCGCAGGAATTCGGCATCTCCGAACGCGTGATCGGCCTGACGGTCGTGGCCTTCGGCACCAGCCTGCCGGAATTGGCCACCACGCTGGTCGCCGCGCGCAAAAAACACGCGGACATGATCATCGGCAATCTGTTGGGCTCGAACATCTTCAACCTGATGCTCATCGTCGGCGCCGCCGCCTCGCTCGCGCCCTTCGCGATCAACCTGCGCCAGGTGCTCGTCGAGTACGGCTTCCTCGCGCTCAACGCCGTGATGATCTACCTGTTCATGTGGACCGGCCGCAAACTGACGCGCACCGAGGGCGTCGTCCTGAGCGCCTGCTATCTTGCTTTTGTGGGATACCTGGTGGTGCGCTAGTTACTGGCGCACGGCGAAACTGTAGATGTAGCCGTCCGACGAAATGGCCACCTTGTCGCCGATTTCATAAAAACTCGCATCCACGCGGCTGCCCAGTTTCTGTTGCAGCAGCACCGCGCCGTCGCCGTCCAGAAAACGTGCGACGTAAAACATCCGCCGCTGTCCCGGACAACTCAGCAGCAGCGCCAGAATGCGGTGCTTGGGCAAGATCGGAAGAGCGTCGTGTAGGGAAAGAGTGTAGATCTCGGTGG
>CALBTQ010000293.1 GCA_937967875.1 uncultured Pseudomonadota bacterium | reverse complement strand
CGTATTCGGTGACTGGAGTTCAGACGTGTGCTCTTCCGATCTCGCCGCCGCGCCGCTCGGCCTGCGGCGACAGATTGGGCAATCGCAGCGACACGAGGCGATCGTAGCGATCCATCGCGAAGGCGCGGTAATGCTCGACGTCGGCCTGCACCAGCAACACCGCCGAACCCATCTTGTATTCGCGCGCCTCGCCGTCGGCCGGACGAAACACGACCTGCCCCGTGCGCGTGCCGTAGAGCAATGCGCCGCGCCCGTCGCACCAGCGAACCAGGTTATCGCCAGTCGCGCGCCGGTCGATCTCCCGCGGGGGTTCGCTGAGCAGTTCCAAGCCCGGCGTCGACGCCCCGCCCAACAGCAACGCGCCGTTGCAATCGGGGATGGCATAACGCAGATCCAACCCGGCCCGCACCCGCTCGGGCGCCTTGTGCCCGCCGGCTTCGAACAAAAACGTAACCGCGCCGTCGGTTTTATCCACCTTCGCCGGACCGCGATAAAACGCGGTGAAGGAAAAGAACAGCGGCGCCAGCAGCACGAACACCGCGAAATCGAAACGCGTGAGGCGCGCCGTTTCGTGCGTGGCGAACAACGCGATCAGCGCCAGCAGCATCGCCAGGCCGAACAGCCAGCGCGACAGGTCGCCGATCAGCCACGGCTCGCGCAGCACGGCGATCGCCACCACGACGACGAAGGCGATCAGCGCGAACCAGATCTGCACGCCGCGATCCCAAACGTAGATCGCCACCGCCGCCGCGATCGTCGCTGCGACCAGCAACACCGGGTCGACCAGCAGCGCCAAGGTCATCGCCGCCGCGACCATCCCCCACGTCCACAGCCAGTAAATCAGCTTGAACAGCTTTGACAGGATGCTGAAGCGCAACGCCAGTTCGTCGCGCCGGTACACCACGTACAACACCGTCAGCGGAATCAGCGCCACCAACGGCTTGTACACCAGCGCCAGCGCCGAATAGGCCAGCGCCAATTGGAAATGAAACACCAGATACAGCGCGAATCCGGCGAGCAGGTATAGCGGAATGCGGATCAGTTTAGCCACGTAGTTTTTCCGTCTTTTGAGCGCTCTCCCAACAGAGTTCCATTCTACCACACTTATCCAAGTTACAGGAAAATGCGCGTCGCCGTGCGGCTGGAAAATCGGGGGAGGAAAATTTGCGGCATGCACTCGCACAGTGTCCCGTGCGAAAAGGAAAAACCTCTACGGCCGATTCGTCGCGGCAGGCCCTCATCCCCGGCCCTTCTCCCACGGGGAGAAGGGAGTCCACGCCGCCGACTTTTACCCTCTCCCGG
>CALBTQ010000292.1 GCA_937967875.1 uncultured Pseudomonadota bacterium | reverse complement strand
CGAGGAAACGCCCGCGGACGCCGGCGAAGCGACGCCGGAAGCGCCGCCCGCGACCGACGAGGAAACGCCGGCAGAACCGCCACAGGAACCGACGACATGATTGACAAACGACTACTGGACGATCTGGACAAACAGCTAAGTCAGAAAGACTTCGACCAGACGTCATTGCATTTCAACTTCGACCTGGGCGCGGACACCTCGCTGTTCGACCTCATCGAGGAAGGCGAACAGCTCAAGCCCGAGGAACTCATCCCGCACCTGGAGCATCTCGAAGAGCACGTGCGTTATTCGCTCATCGTCCGCGAGTGGCTGCTGGACAACGCGAAGAAAAAGGAGACCTACGTCTACCTGGCCATTTTGGTGCTGTTCTTCGCCGTGTTCGGCCGCATCACCACCGCGATCATCGACGACGAACGCGTGGCTCTGGTCGAGATGCCCGAGATGATGACGCCGCCGCCTACGCCCACGCCGCCTCCGCCGCCGGAGCCGGAAACGCCCGAGCCCACGCCGCCGCCGGAAGACACCCCCGAGCCGATGCCCACGCCCAAGCCGATGGACGTGATGGACAAACGCCTGGAGGAGCTCGATCAGCAAAAGCAGCTCGAAGAGCTCAAGGTCGATCAGCCGCAAACGCAGATGGCCGAGGACCTGCGCGACCAGAAACTCAACGCGGTCAAGGCGCGCGACAATTCGACCGGCTCGATCAGCCGCACTTTCGCCACGACCAAAAAGCAGGCGTCGGACGTCTCCAGCGCCAACCTCTCGCAGGTCGGCCGGCGGGTGCAAGGCAATGCCAACGGCGCGCCGCACCAACTGGGGCGCCTGGGCGGCTCCGGCCGCGCGCAGGACAGCGGCGCCGGCCGGCAGTTGGGCGACTTGAGCAACAAACAACAGACCAAGCCCAAAACCGACGCGGGAACCGGCGGCAGCGTCCAGTGGATCAAGCTGCCCTCGACCGGCCCAGTGGCCCATTTGCAGCCGCGTTGCGCGGGCCGCACCGGCTACATCGTCGTCGGCCAGTACCGCTTGCAGTGCGGCAACGACCAGATCGTCGCGGCTTGGATGCGCAAGGAATGAGACACAACATCCACGACACGGTGGAGGTAGGATTAAAGTGAGAAAGCGAATTGCATACCTGAGCGGATTGGCCTTGCTGGTCTTGCTGGCCTTCGGCGTCGCCGTCGGTGAATGGACCGAATACAAAGACCTGTTCATGAACGGTCAATACCAGCAGGTCGTCGACCTGTGCGAGGCCAACAAGGGAGCCCTGGCCGACGATCCCGGCGCGCACATCATCTACAAATACTGCGGCCTGGCCAAAATGCGCCTCTACGAGCAGAACCACCAGAGCGCCGAACTGACCGACGCCATCGGCTACCTGGAAAAATCCATCGCCTTCAGCTACTCGGAAGAGGCCTCCTACAACCTCGGCCTGGCCCGCATGAAAGCGCTGGACGCCCTTAGCGAAGCCGACGAGCGCCTCGAAGCCGAGCGCGACGCGATCAACGACATGTGGGAGTCCACCCGCAACATGCACGCGATGGAGAACTTCGAAAGCGAAGCGCTCTCCGACGGCATGCTCATCTGGCTGCGCGATTTCCGCGACGTGCTGATCGAACGCGTCTTCCGCGACGAAAAGGAGCAGGGTCGCCTGCACCTGCTGGCCGCGCAACTGCGCATGATCGCCGACCGCTTCGGCCGCGTCGATCCGGCCAAAGGCGATAACGAAGTGCGCCAAGGCAACCTGAAGGTCTTCAAGGATTGGATGGACGAACTGCTCAAGCAGAGCTACTTCGACAACAATATCGTCGTGGGCATGTACAAGTACCAGGGCGATCGCCTGCGCGAGAAATACGACCAGACCGATAAAACCGAAGACCAGTTCGCCAAGTCGCTGCACCACTACGGCGAAGCGCTCAAGCGCGTGAAGACCAACAAGGCCGGCGCGGTGCTCTACGGCGACATCGCCTATCTGTGCAGCCTCTACAACAGCAAGGACAAAGAAAAGCTGGTGTCCTATTACAAGACCGGCTTCACCCACGCGCACGAGGGCCTGCTGATCATGAAGCGGCTCAACCGCCGCCGGCAGGATTCCACCGCGCAGGAATATCCCTTCGAGGACGACAACACCGAGCTGACCGCCAAGTTGCAGAAGGCCTACGGCTCGAACCTCACCGGCCTGTGTTACTTCCATTACCTGCGCAAGGACTACAAGAGCGTGGTCAGCCTGCGCGAGTACGCCTTCGACACGGGCTTCGACTGGGACGGCAAGGTGACCATGCTGATGCTCATCGCCGATTCGGCCGACAAGCTGGCCTCGCAAAATCACGCCAATCGCCTCGCGTTCAACAACTACCGCGAGATCTGCCTGTTCAGCTCCAGCCGGGCCTTCAAGTCGGTGCTGAAAAACTTCAAAGGCAAAACCCCGCCGGGCTCGGAGGAGTTCTGCCGCATCTACCAGAATTACGTGAACTACCTGCGCCGCTTCGGCGAGACGATCGAGGCGCAGAGTTTGAGTTTACAGTACGAAGCCAGTTGCGCCGCCGTGGCGGTCGAGTAAGCGGGGGATGGCGATGAAAACAGCACGCACGATTTTGTTGATTCTGTCGATCGGTCTGTTGCTCGCGACCGCTTACGCCTGGGCCCAGGACGAGGGCGGCGAAAGCGCCGAACCCGCGCCCGAGGCGGCGGCCGCGCCGGCGGAAAACGCCTTCCCGCAGTTGCTCAATCTCAACCTCGAGTGGGTCAACTCCGACCTCACGCGCCTGGTCGAGGAACTGCGCCTGGCCAAAACGCCCTGGGAAAAGCGCGACCTGATCGAGCAGGTGGAGTACCTGATTTACAAGCACGTCGAGTATCCGCTGGTCTTCAAGCAGGCGGAAGTCTCCGACCAGCGCGACCTGGAGCGCATCGGCACGACCAGCGACGTGGTCGACGCCGGGTCGGCCAATCCGCTCGCGCCGCTGATCGCCGAAGCCTTCGCCCTCTACGGCATCGCCAAGGGCTACGAGGGCTACGCCTCGGCGGCCAACGACCAGATCGACCGCGCCAAGAAAATCTATCCGCCGGTCGAGGATCTGACCGTGAAGCTCGATAACTTCAAGGATCGTCAGACGATCAAAACCTGGATCACCGAATCGATGGGCAACTGGGCCTCGACCAACGCGGTGCGCGTCACCGTAATCGGCAAAAGCGTCAACCAGCAGTCGGTCGACAAGCTGACCAAAAGCAACCTGTCGTTCGCCGCCGTCGACCACGACGTGTCCGCCTATTACCTCGCCGTGGCCCAGGCCGATTTCCTGCGCGGGCTACGCCGGTACATCGTCACCGAAGATCGCCTGACCACGCGGCGGCCCAACGATTTTCAGTTCTACCTGCCGCCGGGCAAATACGCGCTGAAGACCGACGTCTCCACCCGCGTGCCGGTGGAGTTCGAAGTGTCGTCGGATCCGGCCAAGAACATCTTCATCGTCGAAAGCCTGGAAGAGGCGGTGACTATGTACCCGCGGCCGGTGGTCAAAAAAGAGAACGAGAATTAGCCAATTCATGCAGCGTTGCTGACGCGGAGGAAATAGATGGCACAGTATGACAACGGGTTTATGAAACACGTCAAACAAATCAACGTTCTGGCGATCGCCGTGCTGCTCGTGATTTTGCTGCTGGTCAGCTTTATGTCGCCGGGCATTCTGGACAGCAAACGACTGGCGGACATGTTCGAGCCCTCGGTCAGCGCCGCCGGGCGTTTGTGCGTCTTCGTGTTGTACGCCATGACGATCGTGCTGATCGTCAATTACATCTACTACGGCGTATTGCAGCTTTCGCGCCGCAACGTCTATGCCGACGAGCAGCGCGACGAATTGATCAGCATCCTGCGTCTGCCGGAAGCGCGCGCCGACATTCACGTGTTCCGGGAAAAGACCAAGAAGCTGACCGAAATGCAAAACAGCCTTTCGGAGATCATCGCGGCGATGCTGCCCAACGCGCTCAAGCAGCAGTTCATGCTCGAACAGTATTTCCGCACCAAGATCGAAAATCACATGAACCGTTTCTCCGGACCGCTCAACACGATCACGACCATCTCCGGCCTGGGACCGATCATCGGCTTTTTGGGCACGCTGCTGGGCCTGATTTCGGCCTTCGCCGTGTCGGCCCGCGCCATTCAGACGGAAGGGCAGATGTCGCCGGACACCTTCGGCCAACTCCAGTACTCGCTGGTTATCGCGATCATGACTTCGGTCTTCGGCGTGGTGATCAAGATTGTCGGCTCGGTCGTGCGGCAGGCGATTTTATCCAAGATCAACAAGATCCAGGACGAAATCGCGTCGATTCCCACCGAGTCGATGTACTCCGAGTAATCCCTAAGCGCGGGAGCGAACATGAGACGGCTTATCGAAGATGAAGATCTGAATCTGCAGGATCTGATCTTCATTTTGCTTTTCTTTTTCATCATTGCGCAGACGTTGATCGTCTTCAAAGTGCAAAAGGACCTGATCGTGCCGCCCAAGGTGGACAAGGAGCCCGAGTTGGAGATCGAGGAGGACAAGCAGGTCGTCACCCTGATCATCGATCACCTGTCGGGCGTGGCGGCGCTGGCTGAAATCCGCGAGGACCTGCTCAAGGGCTTCGCCGACAATGAGGAATTCGAGATCCACTGCAAGCCGATCGCCGGCCGCGAGGAATATCTCGAATCCGAGAATGAAAATGCGCACAAAAAATTGATCGCCTCGTTGACGCAGATCATCAACAACGTCCATTACAAAAAACCGGTGGTCGGACTGATCGCCGATCACCGCGCGCGCTACGGCACCATCTTCCAGGTCAACCTCGCCGTGCAGCAGTTGATCAAAGACCAGGTGATCGACCCGTCGATCAAATGGAAAGTGCTGATCAGCAAAAAGGGCCAGTCCCTCGAAGAGGAAGCGGCCAAAATGCAGCAGCAGCTCGGCGAGTAGCCGCGCCGACCAGCACACTAACCAAAGGCGGTCCGCCCGGGCCGCCTTTTTCGTTAATCCGTGCCCTCCTTTTTTATATCGCGAGTGCTTGAAGGGCGATTCCGATTAAGGATGGCTGAGAAGAGACCCGAGCGAAGTCGAACAACATTGTTCCGTAAGCCCGTAGGGCGCAGGTCAGTAGCGAAGGGCGAAGCCCTGATAATTGCGGCCTGCACATTGACGACAAGCCCCGGAGGGGCGCAGGAATCTTTGATAAGTTAGCCCTCATCCCCGGCCCTTCTCCCACGGGGAGAAGGGAGTCCGGGTTTGCCGACTTTCACCCTCTCCTTGGGGAGAGGGTCGGGCGCAGCCCGGGGTGAGGGATTGCCTTCCCGACTTCCGAATCGGGGGTCAGGAAGGGTATCGGCTGGTCCTGGATTCCCGCCGGCGCGGGAATGACAATGTGTTTATTTTACCGTAGTTGGGTTTTATTGCCCGATGCGTGAGCGCCGGGCTAAAAAGTTCCTTCACCGCGCCTCGACGTATCCCTGCGGGAAGCGGGCATGCCAGAGCGCCAGCGCCGTGTAGTAGGTGGCGTGCACCATGCCGTCGCCGGTCAGGGTCATGTCGAGTGCGTCGCCGAAGTATAGGTCGTAGTTGTCGATCGCCGCACGCGTCCAGTCGCCGGACATGTCGGTCAGGTAATACACGCCCCGCGGCGAGGACATGTCGTCGGTTTCCAGCGCGACGATATGCAACTTGTCTTCTTCGTCCAGCGCCGCCGCCATGTCCATGCCCCAGTAGGTCGAATCGTCGACGATCGACCGGGTCCACGTGCCGCTGTCGTTTTCGGCCAGCAGTATGTCGTCGTTGCCGATGTCGAAATAAACGGCCAGCAGCTTGCCGGTGGAGTCGATCAACAACGTGGGCGACCCTCCTTTCAAATCGCGGTCGTCGATCGCGGACGTGACCCAACTACCCGAGGCGTTGGTGGCGTATTCCAGGTTGTAAGGCGAGGAATACTCATAGGCGATGTGGACGTATCCGTCGCCGTCGACGGCGATGGACGTGCCGCTGCCGCAGTTGCCGGAGCTGTCCACCGTTTCACTCACCCACGATCCCGAGGTGTCGGTCGCGTAGTAGAGCGCGCCGGCGAAAATGTCGAGATAGCTCACGTGCAGGTGGCCGTCGTCGTCCAGGGCGATGTCGCTGTACCAACCGGCCGAACCGGTGTCGTCGATCGTCGCGGTCGCCCAGACGCCGGAGGCGTCGGTGGCGTAGCGCAACGCGCCGAGGCCGTTGTCGTAATAGGTGATGTGCGTGTGCCCGTCGCCGTCGACGATCGTGGCGTTGCAGTAGCCGGTGTTGGGTCCGGCGTCGATTTCCTGCGTCTGCCAGGCCTTGGCCGCGTCGGTGGCGTAGCGCAACGCTGTATTCGAGCCGTCCTGGTAGCCCACGTGCAGGGCGTCTTCGTCGTCGGCGGCGACGGAGTTGTCGTCGCCCACCGCCAATCCTTCGTCGACGAGGGTGGATGACCATGATCCGCCGGTGTCGTCGAACAGGCGCAGCGTGTCGTCCGGATCGTTGAAGTCGCTGACGAACGCCTCATAGGACGAATTGACCGCCAGCGACGGATAGTACCCGTCCGAGCCGTCGCCGACCGTTTGCCGTTGCCAATAGCCGACGTCGTTGGAGGCGTAGCGCGTGCCGTCCATCCAGTGGCCGTAGACGATGTGCGCCTTGCCCGACAGGTCGACGACCAGGTCGATCGGCGTGCGAATCGTGTCGGTGTCGTCGACCGTTTCTTTGGTCCAGCCGCCGCTCACGTTGTTCATGTACATCAAGTAGTCGTTGTCCGCGTCGCGATAGGCGATATGCGCTTTGCCGCCGGCGTCCAGCGCGATGGAGGTGTCCTGTCCGTGATAGTCCTGGTTGTCGATGGTGGAGGCGATCCACGAACCGCTGCCGTCGGTGGCGTATTTCAGATGACGGTCATAGGCGTCGTAATAGCTGATGTGCACATGACCGTCGTCGTCGATGGCCAGGTCGCAGTACTGGCCCACGTATTGGTTGGAGTCGACCGTCTGCGATTGCCAGGTTCCGCCGGCGTTGTCGGCGTACAGCAGCGTGTAGCTGTCTTGATGCTGATAACACAGATGGACCGTGCCGGCGCCGTCGACGGTGAATCCGTAGGTGTCGGGATAAACGATGTCGCTGGACAGGTCGATCGGCGCGCTGACCCACTGGCCGCTTTGGTTGGTGACCAGCGCCAGAGACTTTTGCATCAGATCGGTGTAGGCGATGTACAGCTTGCCCTCATCGTCCGCGGCCATTTCGGGACAAGCGGCGAAGCGCAGAATTTCCTCGGCGTCGACCGCCTTGTCTCCGCCGACCGTGTACCGCATCAGACACCA
>CALBTQ010000291.1 GCA_937967875.1 uncultured Pseudomonadota bacterium | reverse complement strand
CACCGAGATCTACACTCTTTCCCTACACGACGCTCTTCCGATCTAAATCCGCCGGGATTCGCGGCGGGCGAGGTGATCAATTCGGCCAACGTCGGCAAGGTGGAAAAATTGCTGCCCGGCGGCGTGGCGCTGCTGGTCAAAAAATATGGGCTGAATGTCTGGACGAAAAATTACTCGCCTTACGCGCCCAGCGACAGCTACATCGAGGCGACCAACAAATACCAGGGGCAGGTCGAGCTGATCGACGTTGGCAACAGCGCGCGCACGATCGGCATCAAGAATTACATGGGCGGTCTGCCGTTCCCCAATCCCAAAACGGGCTTGGAAGTGGCCTGGAACTACACCTACGGCCACAATGGCGACGACGCCACCAACGAATTCGCCGTGTACTGGATCAGCGCCAAGCGCGGCGTCGAGCGTCACGAGGAATGGACGTGGGATTACATCATCCGCTCGATGTTCCGCACCGACATCGAACCGCGCCCGCATCAGCCGGAAGCGGCGAGCAAGAGCATTCAGTACTACTCGATGACCGTCTGCCAGAAGCCGCTGGACAAGAAGGGCTTCACCGCGCTGTATTGGCGCTACACCCAGCCCAAGGATCAGGACGGCTACATTTACAATCCGGCGCAGCGGCGGCCGATCCGCTTCTCGTTCGGCACGCGCGGCGACGCCTGGAACAACACCGACTTGCTCTATGAAGACGTGCGCGGGTACATGGGCTATCCGGAGTGGATGCACTGGAAGATCATCGCCAAGGGAACCTACCTGGCGCCGATGGCCAGCGAGATTCCGATCGGTCGCAACCAGGTCAAAAATACATTCGATTTCGAAACGCCGCCGCACTGGAATTTCAAAGCCAAATGGGAGCCGCGCCCAATGTACGTGGTCGAGGCGCTGCCCAAGTTCCGCGATTACCCTTACAGCAAGATGATTTGCTACATCGACGCCGAGTCCTATTACTTCCTGTTCAAGGAGGCTTACGACAAGAAGGGGCAGTTGTGGAAAGTGCTGATCAACGCCTACAACCAGTCGCCCGATCCGCGCCGGCAGCCGCTGGGCATCGGGACTTCGCTGGTCGTGGATCTGCAGGCCGAACATGCGACCGCGTTCCCGTGGTTCTCCAGCAAGGCGAACGTGGGGCTGAAGCCGTCGCAGTTCACGCTGACCTCGCTGCGTAAACAGGCTCGCTGATGATGAAACGACAACTTGTATGCAAGCGGGCTATGTGGATCTGCCTGTTCGCGCTCACCGCGATCGTCGCGGGGATGATCGCAGTGGCGATCGCCGCCGACGACGGCACATGCCCGACGCTGGTTTTCCGCGATCGGCTCTATGACGTGATGTTTGTCGGCGATAACGAGGCCTGGGTGGTCGGCTACCCGGGCCTCGTGATGCATACGACCGACGGCGCGCAGACCTGGGACCGCGAATGCGAGTTGGGCGACTTCGCGCTTTTCTCCGTGGATTTCGTCGGCCGGGATCTGGGTTGGGCGGTCGGCCGTGCGGGTAAGATCATTCACACCGTCGACGGCGGCAAGACCTGGCTGGCCGATGAGAAAATCACCGACGAAGCGCTGTTCGATGTCGATTTCGCCGACGCCAAGCACGGCATCGCCGTGGGCAACTTCGGCGTCTTGCTGCGCACGGAGGATGGCGGCCGGACGTGGATCGACCAGGTGCTCGAGCCGATGGCCAACGCGCAGATCAACGCGGTGTCGTTCGTCAACGAGCATCTGGCGTTCATCGTCGGCGAGTATCCGCTGTGGGAGGCGCAGTTGGACGAGAACGTGCAGATGACCTCACTCAGCAACATCTTTCGCAGCACTGACGGCGGCGCGACCTGGCACACGGTGCACACCGGTCATCAGGTCGTGTTGAACGATGTGGTTTTCAGAGACGAGCGCGAAGGCTGGGCGGCCGGCGTGAACGGTCTGCTGCTGCACACGACCGACGGCGGCGAAACCTGGGAAGCGATCGACACCGGCGTGAAGGTGCACCTGAACAAAATCGCGCTCGGTCCCGACGCCGTCTGGGCGGCCGGGCTGGAAGGCACCTTGATCAAGGTCGCCGGCGGCCGGGCGAGCCTCGTCGGTTTGAAAGCGTACACCTGGCTGAGCGCGGTCGGATTTTCCCCCACCGGCATGGGCGTGGTGATCGGGGGGCGGGGGACACTGTTCGCGACGCAGGACAACGGCGACAAGTGGACCGAATTTCCGATTAAACGCTAAACGAAGCAGAGAGACATGAACAAGCAAGGCTTAATCGAGCGGACGGGCGAGTTTATCATTCGCTATCGTTATTTCACGTTGGCGATCATCATTCTCTTGACGTTGTTCTTCGCCTGGCAGGCGACGAAAATCACGTTGAAGACGCCGACGATCGATCTGTTTCCCAAGGATCACGAATACGTCAAAACGTACGTCGAATACGAGCAGATTTTCGGCGGCGCCAACGTCAGCCTGATCGCGCTGGTCGTGGACAAGGGGGACATTTTCACCACCGAGAACCTGAAAAAGATCAAGAACATCACCAAGGCGATGGAATTGCTGCCCGCGGTGAACAACTACCAGGTGCTTTCGATTGCGCAACGCAAGGTCAAGAAAACGTACCTCGACCAGTCCGAGGGGCTGGCGCATCAGAAATCCGATCCGATCATGTGGCCGGAGGTGCCCGAAACGCCCGAGGACATCGCGCGGGTCAAGCGCGACATCTACACGACCGGCCGGTTGCACGGCTCGCTGGTGTCGCTGGACGACAAGGCGGCGCTGATCGTCGCCGGATTCTTCGATCGCGGCCTGGAGTCGCCCGCCGAATCGCTGCGGCAGATCGTCGAGCGCATCGCCCGCTTGGAGGAGCGCGATCCGCAACAGGACATCGCAGCGTTGCAGGGGGCGATCGAAGGCTTGCCCTTCACCCTCGACGACAATCTGTATACGGCGATCGAAAACATCGTGCGCAAGGAGGAAGACGACAACACGAAGATCCACATGATCGGCCGGCCGATCCTGCTGGGCACGGTGCACCGCCAGTTTCCGCAGTTGAATAAAATCTTTTTGCTGACCGTCTTTTCGATCATCCTGGTGCTGTTTCTGTACTTCCGCGATTTTCGCGGGACGATCATTCCGGTGGTTACGATGCTTATTTCCGCGTGCTGGGGCCTGGGCCTGCTGGGTCTGATCGGCGCGCACTTCAACCCGCTGGTGATCGTCGTGCCCTTCGTCATCAGCGCGCGTGCGCTGTCGCACTCGGTGCAGTTGATGGAACGGTTCATGGAGGAATACGTGCGCCATCAGGATCGTCAGCGCGCCGCGGTGGCCACCTACAGCGGCTTGTTCAAGCCGGGCATGCTTTCGATCATCACCGACGCGGCGGGCGTGTTCATCGTCATTCTCACGCCGATTCCGCTGATGGAAAAGCTGGCGTTGATGGGCGGCTTCTGGGTGCTGTCGATCATCGTGTCGGACATGCTGTTCAACCCGGTGATCCTGTCGATCCTGCCGCCGCCGCGCCATCCGGAGCCGAAAGTCGGCAGCCCGCTCAACCGCTTCCTGGTCTGGCTGGGCGAAACCGGGCAGGGCAAAGCGCGCTGGCCGATCATCATCGGCACGTTGATCATCTTTGTGATCGGTTTCTTCTTCGCGCGCAATTTGAAGATCGGCGACGTGCACCCCGGCACGCCGTTGCTGTGGCCCGATTCGGTGTACAACATGGACACGGCGAAGATCGGCGAGAAATTCGGCAACACCGAGCAACTGTCGATCATCTTGGAAGGCGAATCGCGCAGCGCGGTCAAATCGCCGCTGGTGTTGCGCAACATGGAGGGCCTGCAACGGCATCTGGAAAAGCTGGAGGAGGTGCACTCCACGCAATCAATCGCCGACCTGCTGCCGGAAATCACCCGCATCATGCACGGCGACAACCCGAAGTGGGAGCTGATTCCCAACGATCCGCGCGAGGCCGGGCTGTATCTGGAAATTCTCTTTTCCGGCACTGAGCCGGGCGACCTGGCGCGGTTCATCACCAACGATTTCAAAGACGCCAACGTGGCGGTGAATATCAAAAACCACAAAGGTGAAACGTTGCGCACAGTGGTGGCCGCGGCGAAAGAGTACATCGCCGGGCATCCGGTCGAAGGCGCGTCTTATCGATTGGCGGGCAATTACGGCGGCCTGCTTGCGGCGATCAACGAGGCAATTTTCATGAGCGAGGCAAAGGTCACGGCGCTGGCTTTCGCGCTGGTGTTCATCATGTGCATGGTTGCCTACCGTTCGGTGGTGGCCGGGTTGTTGTTCATGATTCCGATCGCCATTTCCAACTACTTGACCTATGCGCTGATGGGCGCGCTGGGCATCGGCCTGGACGTCAACACGCTGCCGGTGGTGTCGCTGGGCGTCGGCTTGGGCGTGGATTACGGCCTATATGTCATCGGTCGGCTGGAAGAGGAGTACATCGAGACCGGCGACTGGGGCCGGGCGACGATCAACGCCATTTCGACCGCGGGCAAAGCGGTGCTGTTCACCGCCTCGACGATGGTCGCGGGCATCGTTTTCTGGATGTTCAGCTTCTTGCGCTTCCAGGCGGAAATGGGCATTCTGCTCGCGTTCTGGATGGTCATCAGCATGCTCGGCGGTCTGGTGCTGTTGCCGACGATCGTCTTCATGCTCAAGCCGAAGTTCATCGCCAAGAAGCGGCTGGCGGCGCAGAATTAAAGCAGGTCGATCAGCAGGAACAATCCCGCCATAAACATCACGATAAAAACAATGCGGCGAAACCATTGCTCGTTGACGATGCGGTTGAGCAGTTCGCCCAACACCAATCCGAACAGCAAGGGAATACACAGCAACACGCTGGTGCCCAGCGATTGCATGGTCAACATGCCTTTGTACAGGAAGTTGATCAGCAAGCCCGCGCCCATCATGATCCACACCAGGCACAGAGTGCTGCGGAACTTCATTTTATCGAGGTTTTCGCGGGCCAGGTAATACACGACCATCGGTCCGCCGGTCGAATACAAGCCGTGCATGATGCCGGCGAAAAACAGCAGCGGCACGCGAAAAACGGGTTTGAGGCGGGGTAACTCGCCCTTGCGTTTGCGTAGGTTCTGCACCAACAGCATCAACGTGAGCGCCATGACGAACAGTGAATACAGCAGCCGCAGGCCGTCGCCTCGCACGACATTGAACAGCAGCAGGCCGATCGGCAAACCCACACCCATCGCCGGGACGATGTGCGCGAAGATCCGTTGCACGTCGATGTGCCGCCGGTGCCGCAAAACGATGTAGATGAACAGTCCGTAATTCACCGGCACGTAAATCGGCAGGAACTGCTCGATGGGCATGAAATAGGCGGCGAGGGTCAGGGCGATCAAAGTGGAGCCGAAGCCGATCGCCGTTTCCACGGTGAAACCAAGCAAGACGATCACAGCGAGCAGGAAGAAATTCATCGCAACCGCCGACGGCAAATTAATTCGGCGGAAAATAGCATAAGAAATCGGCCAATCCAACCGAAAAAACTCGAACGATCAGTCCAGTTGAGAAAGGAACGATTTGCTGCATTTTTTCGCCCGCAGTATTGATGCTTTGGGTTAAACTTAAAAAAATTTTTGACAACCCAACGGGGGCAACATGCTGTATCTGGGCAAATCGGTCGCGGACGGCCGCCGCTTCGAGATCAAGGCGAATCATCTGACCACTCACGGGCTGTGCGTGGGCATGACCGGCTCGGGCAAAACCGGCCTGTGCATCGATCTGATCGAGGAACTGCGCCTGGCGGGCGTTCCCAGTCTGATTCTGGATCCCAAGGGCGACATGACCAACCTGCTGCTGAGCTTCCCGTCGCTGTCGGCGGGTGATTTCAAGCCCTGGCTCGAAGCGGGGCAGGCCGAGAAGGAAGGCGTCACCCTCGACGAACTGGCGGAGAAAACCGCCCAGCGTTGGCGCGAGGGTCTGGCCGATGCCGGCTTGGGCGCCGCGCAGATCCAGCAGATGCAGCAGCAGTGTCCGGCGGTGCTCTATACGCCGGGTTCGACCGCCGCGCTGCCGTTGAATGTTCTCAGCGTACTGGAGCGGCCGGAAACCGACGACGTGGAAACGCAGGGCGAGTTGATCAAAACCGCCGTGGGTGCGCTGTTGGGTTTGATCGGCGTGTCGTCGGATCCGCTGACCGGCCGCGAGTTCATTCTGCTTTCCAACATCGTCGATTTCTGTTGGGACAACGGCCAGCCCGCGTCGCTGGAGCGGATCATCGCCTATGTGCAGGATCCGCCGATGAAACGCCTGGGCGTGTTTTCCGTCGACGCGTTCTTCCCCGCCGAGCGACGCATGGATTTGGCGTTGAAGCTCAACGGCCTGCTGGCGTCGCCCGCGTTCGCGCTCTGGCGGCAGGGAGCGCCGCTGAACATCGATGCGCTGCTGTGGGACGAGCAAAAGCGGCCGCGTTGCTGCGTGCTGTACCTGGCGCATCTGAACGAAAACGAACGGATGTTCGTCATCGCGCTGGTCGCCTCGCGGCTGGTCGCCTGGATGAAGCGGCAGGCCGGCAGCGAGAACCTGCGCGCGCTGCTGTTCATTGACGAGGTCATGGGACTGATGCCGCCGCACCCGGCCAATCCGCCGAGCAAAGCGGCGCTGGTCACGTTGTTCAAGCAAGCGCGCGCCTTCGGGCTGGGCGTGGTCGTCGCCACACAGAACCCGATGGACATCGACTACAAGGTTTTCAGCAACGCCGGCGTGTGGATGGTCGGGCGGCTGTCGACCGACAACGACCGTCGGCGCGTGCTCGACGGCCTGCGCGGTCTGCCGGGCCTGCCCGCCGATCTGCCCGGGACGCTGGCCGGTTTGGGCAAGCGCCAGTTTTTCGTGCGCAACGTGCATGCAGCCGAACCGGCGGTCGTGAGCAGCCGCTTCGCGATGAGCTTTTTGCGCGGTCCGCTGACCAAAGAGGATCTGACGCGCCTGCCGCAAACGGCATCGGCAGCGGCGGCGCCGGAACCGGTGGCAGAGCAAGTGGAGGGGCTTTTCCAACCGCCGAACATTGCGGGAGTCGAGCGCCATTTCCTCGCGCCCGAGGCGTTGCGCGATCCAGAATGGCTGGCGGTGTTTCGCGCGGGCGGGCAGCATGCGGGTTCGCCGGATCACACGCTGTATGCGCCGGCGCTCTACGTCGCCTGCCAGGTGCGTTACGACGACACGAAGGCGCAGGTGCTCTATGATGAGACTGTCAGCCGGGTGATCGCCGGGCTCGACGCGTTCGATCAGTTGCCCGCCTACGAGGACGACGAAACGCCCCGCGCCGATCTGGCGCCGTTTTTCAACGATACCGCGCCGCCCAACGCGCGCTTTCTGCCGCTACCGGCGTGGCTGGACGATCCGGCGGAATTCGAACAGGCGGAGCGGCAGTTCGTCGATTATATTCTGCGCAGCAAGATGCTGCCGTTGCTGATCAACCGCGAACTCAAAATGTACAGCCGCCCCGGCGAAAGCGAGGAGCAATTCACGCAGCGCTGCGCCGAGCTGGCCGACGAGCAGGCCAAGGCGCAACTGGAGAAAATCCAGGCACGGTTTCAGACCAAGCTGACGCGGCTGGAGGACAAGCGGCGGCGCCTGGGCGGCAAACTCGACGACAAGCGCCAGGAAGCCGGCTCGCGCGACATGGAAAGCGTGACGGGCATGCTCGAATCGGCGGCGGGTTTTCTGTTCGGTCGCCGGCGCAGCATCGGCCGCGCGGTTTCTTCCACCATGCGCAGCCGGCGCATGGCGCAGCAGGCGCATCGTCGGCACGAGCAAATGGCCGACGATCTCGAAGCACTCGAAGCGGAAATCGCGGAACTCAACGACGAGATGGCCGAGACCGAGGAGAAAATCTACGCGGAGTTCGAGGAGAAGGCGCAACGCATCGAGGCCTATCCCGTGCCCGCCGAACGCGCCGACATTCGGCCGCTCAAACGTGCGATCATCTGGGCCCCGCTGCGGTAAGTTAAAAACTGTTGTAGTAAAGTAAATCACCCCAGGCGCGACTCGAACGCGCGACCTGCGGATTAGAAGTCCGCTGCTCTATCCAGCTGAGCTACTGGGGCAAAAGCGGGTCGAAAAATATCACGAGCCGACGCAAAGAGAAAGAGGCTAGTGCGCGCGGGCGCTGGGTCTGACGACTTCGATGATCAACGGCTCCGCCGATGACGCGCTCAGGCTCGACAACCGGGCGCGCGAGCGGCCCCATTCTTGCTGGATGGTCGGGGTGACGATCGCGCCGTTGACGCGCACGGCGGCAATGTCGCCGGCCAGGGAAACCCACGCATCCACGGTGATCGTCGCGGTGGCGTCGTCCAGGGTGATCGTACGCACCGCGCCGTCATCCTCGACGGTCAGGTCGAAACTGGCCTCGCCGAGGCGGATGCCCTCCATCGCGGCGAAGGTCCAATCGGCCGGCAGATGCGGGGCGATGAACACGCGATCGTTCACCGCGTCCGGTTGCAGGCCGAACAGGTATTGAATTTGCGCAGCGACGTCGATCGGGCCTTCCCACGAGCGGAAGCGCGCGGTGAGGTCGCTGACGATGCCGAAGGGTTCTTCGAGGTACATGGCGCGGCCGAAATCGTCGGTGACCATCCCTTCGCTGACATTGCCCGATTCGTGGAAAAATTCGGCGAAGGTCAGGAAGGCGGTTTCGGCGGTCGGGTGATCCAGCTGCGCGAGGTTGTCGAGCACGTAGCCGTAATTCATGCCGGTGATCGCCGCTTCCTCGATGTCCAGCAGCCATTTAAGCCAGTTGTAGAAGGGGTCGATCATTGTGTACATCAGGCCGTCGTCGCGGCCGATTTTCGCCATCATGTTGACGATGTTTTCCTTGGCTTTTTCGTCGTCGGGCGTCAAGTAGCCGGTCCACAACGGTTTGGTGTTCACGTCCTCGAAGGGGCGCGGGTCCGGCTCGAGCGTGTCGATGTCGACGATGGGCGAGTAGTGCCCCTCGTCCTCCAGCCAGTAGTATTGCTCGGCGCAGTCGCGCACGAGCGCGGCAAGATCCTCATACTGCTGCACGTGGTCGGTGTAGCCCAGGTGTGCGGCGACACGGACGAGAAACTCGGCGGCGGCGACGAAGAGGAACGAGGAGTTGGCCGACAGATCGGTGTCGGCGTACTCGTCGTAAAACCACTGCCCGAAGGCGGCGGCCATGGCGATGCGGAACGTTTCGTCGCCGGAGAAGGGCAGCAGGCAGATCTCGCGCAACTGCTGATGGATCAGCGAATGGCGCAACATGCCGTAGCGTTCCTCCAGCGGCGTCCAGTCGCCGGTGGCGTCCAGATAATATTTATAATGAAGGATGACGTAGCTCGGCCCCTCCGCCGCTGTGCGTCCGCCCATGACGGGCAGGATTTCCCAATCGGTCTGCGGGTGGCCCGGCGTGAATTGCTCGTCCAACCCGATCGCAATGGCGATGATGTCGCGCTCAAC
>CALBTQ010000290.1 GCA_937967875.1 uncultured Pseudomonadota bacterium | reverse complement strand
GATCGTATTCGGTGACTGGAGTTCAGACGTGTGCTCTTCCGATCTGACCGCCGCGAAACGGCAATACCGCATCAAAGAACCCAAGGGCCTTTCGCCGCGCGTGCAATGGTTGCGCGACTACTTTTTCCGGGGCACGCAACGCGCGTGGAACAACGAGTTCACCGCCTTCACCACCGGCACGCCTTGGGACACCCAGTTCAACGAACTGACCTTCTACATCGTACCGGAAAATTACCTGCTCATGCAGACCTTCGTTTCCTCGTTCCGGCAGGCGGCGCTTCCGGTGAAGCTCGCGCGCGACTTCTGGAACTGGAGCATCGTCGAGCGGCGCGCCTGGTTCGTCAAAGAGGTGATGGTCAACTATCTGCCGCAGGAAATCCTGCCCGGCGATCTGCTGGCCGGCGGCCGTTTCAACCTCCAGACCTCGCTGTGCCTCGACGAGCAGGAAGCCAAGGAGTTCGAACGCCTCGTGCGAGGTAAGCAAGGCGCGCGCGGTAAAATGAAGTGGTTCCACGACCACGGCTACGGCAACGCCGGCGCGACCAGCGGGCATCTGATTCCCGGTCACGAGCGCCTGCTGACGCTCGGCTGGCATGGCGTATACGCCGACCTCGAGCAAAAATACAATGCGTTGTCCGGTCCCGAGCAGCGCGGTTCGAAGGGCGCGCAACTGCGGGCGATGATGACCGCCGCGACCATGCCGCGCGATCTGGCCGCCAAGTACGCCGAGGTGCTGCGCCGTCTCGCCTCGCGCGAAGCCGATCCCGCGCGCAAACGCGAAATGGTCGCCATGGCCGACAACCTCACCCGCGTGCCGTGGGAGCCGCCGCGCAATTTCTGGGAAGCTGTGCAGGCGCTGTGGCTCAACCACATGCTGGTGATGAGCGACGAAAATTATCCGGGCCCCGGCGTGTCCTTCGGGCGCATCGATCAATATCTGCTGCCGTACTGGCGCGCCTCGGTCGACGCGGGCATGGACCGCGAGTTCGGCAAGGAAATTCTCAAGTGCTTCTGGGTGCACTGCAACACGGTTTACGACGCGCTGATTCGCGCCGGTCACCAGGGCATCACCGCCGGGTTCGGTCAGTTGATCACGCTCTCGGGCGTGGGTGCGGGCGGGGCCGACATGACCAACGAGCTGACCTATGTCATCCTTGAGGTGATCGACGAGATGACGCCGATCCTCGAACCCAAGCCCAACGTCCGCCTGCATCGTCGGACGAGCGACGAATTGCTCGACAAGGTCGTCGACATGGTCGAGGCCAGCCAGGGCGCGCCGTTTCTGCTCAACTTCGACGAGCGTTCGATGGCCGGCATGCTGCGTGAGGCCAAGCGCGCGAACATCGGGCATCTGATCAACGAAGACAACGTGCACGAGTACGCGCCGGTCGGCTGCCTCGAAAACACGATGGTCGGCAACGATCGTTCCGGCACGGTCGACAACAACCTCAACCTGCTCAAGGCGGTCGAGCTGGCGCTGACCGGCGGCAAGGATCTGTTGCCGTTCGTCGACCCGATCACCGGCAAGAAATCGCCCATCAAGCAGGACGGTCCGGCTACCGGCGACGCGACGCAATTTAAAACCTTCGACGAATTCTGGCAGGCTTACGTCGCGCAGACGAAATACATCATTGCCAAGTGCGTGGAGATCTACGAGCTGTCCGAATCGATCCGCGCAGCGTACTTCCCGACACCCTACCTGTCGTGCCTCGTCAAAGGCTGTGCGGAGCAGGGGCGCGACGTCACGCAGGGCGGCGCCGAAATCAGCTTCACCACGCTCGAAGCGGTGACCTACGCGACCACGGTCGATTCGTTGCTGGCGATCAAGTACCTCGTCTTCGACGAAAAAATCTGCACCATGGCCGAACTGATCGCCGCGCTCAAAGACAACTGGGTCGGCCATGAAGTGTTGCAGGCGCGAGCCAAATACAAAGCGCCCAAGTACGGTCGCGACGACGATGCCGCCGACGCCCTGGCGCTTCGCGTGATGGATCTGTGGACCGACGAGTGTTGGCGACACACGACCGAATCGACCAACCGCCGCTTCCGCCCGGGCATGCTCAGTTGGAACTACTGGGTCGGCGACGGCTACGTGCTGTCCGCCAGTCCCGACGGCCGCCCGAAGGGCCAGTTCCTGTCCAACGCGATCTGCCCCTCCAACGGTGCGGACATCAACGGACCGACCGCCAACGCCAACTCGGTCGGCAAAGCGCTGGGCGGCAAGAGCGACAACGGCGACGGCGATTGGCGGGGTTACCTCAACAGCCTGCCCAACGGCGCGAGCCACACGATGACCTTCAATCCCTCGTTGCTGCGCGACCCGGAGCACAAGGCGAAGTTCAAGGCGTTCCTGCGCGGCTACACGGAAAACGGCGGCACGGCGTTGCAGATCAACATTCTCGATCCCGACATGCTGCGCGACGCGCAACAACATCCACAGGATTACCGCCACCTGCTGGTGCGCGTGACCGGCTACAACGCCTATTTCACCAGCATCGGCAAGGAACTGCAGGACGAGGTTATCGCGCGGCTCAGCCACGCCAAGTTCTAACGGAGGAATGGTGAGCGAACCGACCGCCGTCGTATTGAACATTCAGCGGATGTCCACCGAGGACGGACCGGGCATTCGCACGACCGTGTTTTTCAAAGGCTGCTCGTTGGCCTGTGACTGGTGCCACAACCCGGAAAGCCTATCGCGCAAGCCGCAGGTGCAGTGGTTCGCTTCGCGCTGCCTGGGGTGCCGCCTGTGCGTCGACGCGTGCCCCAACAAGGTCATCTCGTTCACGAAAAACGGTGTGGAGATCGACCGCGCGCGGTGCGTCGGATGCGGCGCCTGTGCGAAGGAATGCCCTTCGACTGCGCTGGAATTGCTCGGCCGGACGTGGAAACTCTCCGCGTTGGTCGACGAGGTGGCCAAGGACGCCGCGTACTTCCAGCAATCCGGGGGCGGCGTGACCGTCTCCGGCGGCGAGCCGACGATGCAGGCCGAATTCGTCGCCGCGTTTCTCGCCGCGATGCGCGAACGAGGTTTGCACACGGCGCTCGACACCTGCGGGCAATGCGCGCCCGAGGCGCTGGCCGCGATTTTGCCGTACGTCGACATGGTGCTGTTCGACATGAAACTGATCGACGCCGCCGCGCACACAAAGCACACCGGCGCGTCCAACAAGAAGATCCTGGACAATCTGCTCTTCGTGCGCGACTTCATGAAAAAGCACAAAAACCCGAGCGCGTTGTGGATCCGCACGCCGATCATCCCCGACGCGACCGCGAGCTTCGACAATCTGCGCGGCATCGGCGCGTGGCTCGCCGAGCATCTCGGCAAACGCGTCGATCGCTGGGACCTGTGCGCATTCAACAACCTGTGTCGCGATCAATACGTGCGCCTCGGCCTCAAGTGGCCTTACGCCGACCGGGAGCCATTCACGCGCGCGATGATGGAAAAGCTCGCGCAAGCCGCGCGCGAATCGGGCGTCGCACCCGCCGTCGTGCACTGGAGCGGCGCGACCAAACTGGAAGACGGACAAGAAACTCCGCTGCGTCTGGTCAAAGACGCGGCGTGCTGACGGGGAGGAACATAATGAAAACCCTGACCGCGTTCGAGGCGCAGGACATGAAGCTTTTCGAGCCGACGGAAAAAGTCGGCCTGCTCGCCACCGTCAACGAGGACGGCCTGCCGCACCTGACGCTGATCACCGCCATGCAGGCCAAAACCCCGCGGCAAATTATTTGGGGCCAGTTCACCGAAGGGCTGAGCAAGCAACACGTGAAAAGCAATCCGCGCACCGCGTTTCTCATCATGACCCTCGACCGCAAAATGTGGCGCGGCAAGGCCGACTATACGCACGCGGTGAAAGAGGGCGACGACTACATCATGTTCAACGAAAAGCCGATGTTCCGCTACAACTCCTACTTCGGCATCAACACCGTGCACTACATGGACCTGCGGGAAACCACGCCCCGGCAAAGCCTGCCGCTGCCGAGCATCGTTGCGTCCTCGTTGCTGACGCTGGCGGCGAAGAGCGCGGCAAAAACCGGGCAGGTCGAGCCGATTCTCACCCCGTGGGGCGAGAGTGTGTTCAACGCGATCGGCGGACCGAAGTTCCTCGCCGCGATCGGCGACGATGGCTACCCGTTCATCGTGCCGCTGATGCAGTGCATGGCCGCCGACAGCCGCCGCCTGGTCTTCTCCCCGCTGGCCTACGGCGCGGATCTGGCGCGTTTGCCCAAGGGCGCGAAGGTCGCCGTCTACGCCATGACCATGCAGATGGAAACGATCCTCGTGCGCGGCGATTTTCTCGGCTACGACTCCTATCGCCTGCTGAAAATGGGCGCGGTGGACATCGACTACGTGTACAACTAGATCGGAAGAGCGTCGTGTAGGGAAAGAGTGTAGATCTCGGTGGT
>CALBTQ010000289.1 GCA_937967875.1 uncultured Pseudomonadota bacterium | reverse complement strand
ATCGTATTCGGTGACTGGAGTTCAGACGTGTGCTCTTCCGATCTCCGCAAAAATAATCCCGGAGGTTGCACAGCTTCCGGGATTTCTTTTTAATGGAACAATGAATTCCGACTCGTCAACCTATTACAACACCCATGCGAAGCAGTACGATAGTTGGTACGACTCGCGCGTCGGGCGCACCTACGACCGGCTGGTCAAAGCCGCCTTCGCCGACCTGCTGTTTGCGCCCGGCGAGCGACCATCGCTGCTCGAAGTCGGCTCCGGCAGCGGTTGGATGAGCGCCTACTTCGCCGCGCAGGGTTTTCACGTCACCGGCCTGGAACTCAGCAGCCAAATGGTGGATGTCGCGCAAGCAAAAAACATCCCCCACGCGCAGTTCCAACAAGGCGACGCGATGGCGCTTCCCTTTGCGGACTGTTCCTTCGATGCCGTCGCCATGGTCAACGTGCTGTCGCTGACGCCCGATCCCCCGCACGTACTGCGCGAAATGGTCCGCTGCCTGCGCCCCGGCGGTCATCTTTACCTGGGCTTGATGAACCCGCGCGCGTCCTTCGTGCAACGGCAAGTCAAGGAAAGCGACAGCGCCGCCAACGTGCATTTCATGCCTTTAGCGAAAATCATCGAAGTACTGTCGCCTCACGGCAGGATCACCGTGGTCATGAGCGCCTATTCATTATCATTGAAGATGCCCTTGCCGTTGGCTCCGGCGATCGATCGCCTGCTGCGGCTGCTCGGCCGCCGGACCGGTTCGCAGATTCTCGTTCGCCTCGACCTGTCCTGAACGTTTGCTTTGCCCATCCGAAATCTGTACTTTGATAGCGACGAATCAGTCTGCGGGAGGAGTACCGATGAATCATCGCTTATTTCTAGTTGGGTTGCTGGTGCTCGTTTGTCTTTCCTTCTATTCCTGCGGCGACGACGATGACGACAATAACGATTCCATCGACGATGACACCGACGACGACGCGGCGGACGACGATCTCGACGACGATACAAGCGACGACGACCTCGACGATGACACGCTCGACGACGACACGGATGACGATACCGTCGATGACGATACGCTCGACGACGATACGGGCGACGACGATACGATCGAGCCGACGCCCGCACCCAATCCTTCCGCCAAAGCCGACGCCTTCCAACTGTTCTACAAAGAACGTTCGGCGCGCGCGATCACCAGCCTCAACCGCTTCTCCTTCAGCGGCGATACGGTCGCGGCCAACGCCTTTTGCAAAATGGCCATCGCCAAAGACGGCGACGAATACGAAGTCGTGCCGGGCCCGGAAGGCAACAATCCCTTCGGCAAAAGCGCCTTTTCCACCTGGATGCTCTACCAGGCCATCGGCGGTCGCAATCTCGAATTGTCGATGATTCGCATGTTCGAAGGCATGGTCTTCAACGAGGCGATTTCGGGGCATCCCGGCCTGACCACGCGCGAAGCCCTGCCCGGCTGGACGCGTACGATCGACGGCGACGCACTGACCACCACCCGCACCAAATGGGGCGTGCCGGTCGCGCCGCCGGTTGCCTATTCCTCCGCGCTGGAAACGGAAATCATCGAAACGTTCTTCGACGGCCTGACCTTCCGCTACCGCGAAAATCCGGAGGAGTATCTGTTCAACTTCAAGGCGATCAACGAACTGACCACCTTCGCCATCGTGTACGTATTCGAACAACTCGACCACGATCCGCCTTTCCTGCGCGTGTCGGATTGCTGCAGTTCCTTCATGATCGCGCAGCAAGGCACGTGGACCGGCGCCTATTGGGGCAACCACAATTCGCGCGACAACTTCACCGATATCGCCATGGGCTTTCTCGCCGCGATGGAAGTCGCTTCGACCAAAGACCTGCCGGCCGACCTCGTCAGCGCGGCGGAGCATGCGGTGGAAGCGGCGCAGCGCACCGGCGACAACATCATCGAACACGACAGCATTCTGATGACCGTCGATGAATTTCACGATTACCAAACCCTGCCGCGCGCCGGCGACAGACGCCCCGACGGCGAAACCGAATGGCAGGATCTGGGCAGCCTTTCCTCCTGCCAGATGGCCTACGTGGCGCAGGCGATTTCCAGCGACGGATTGGATACGCCGGTGCCGGTGCTGCCCTTGCCCGGCGCGGTCGAAACCACCTATCTACACTACTTTTTCGAAGAAGTAATCGGCATCACCATTCCGCTGCCGACACTCAAGTGCCGCACCCTCGACGATGCGTTCATCGGCATGGGTTGGGGCGACATCCTGAACATGGAAATCTTCGGCATCCCCTGGTACGAAATCGCCGAGGCGGTCGCTGTCATCTGGCCCGAGCTGTTCCCCGACCTGCTCGGCAGCATGATGGACGACTTCCAGGAAATGGAATTGGGCGCGGTGGCGCTGTGTTACTACGCGCAACTGTCCGCCAAGCCGGAGCTGTTCGCCGAGGCGCGCCAAACGCTATCGAACCTGATCGAACTGCAGAAAATCCTCGCCAAGCTCGTTTACGGGCTGACCGACAATCCGGATACGCGCACGCGGCTGATCGACGCATTCGGCGAAGAGGCCGTCGCTCGGCAGCGCAAGAGCGCGGCGGAGATGCTTTACAAGGCCGCCACCTACGCGCGCATGTTCGACATCGATTGGCCGCTGGAGGACTTCGGCGACTTCACTCTCGGCGACGAGCGCACCGGCTACATCGAGTCGTTCCTGCAACTGGAGGACACGCAACCCTGGGCGCTGCTTTCCGACGATGAAATCAAAACGCAAATCGAAACGCGTCTGGCGCAACGCGAATCATGGACGCAGACCCGCTACTGGACGCGCTTCCCGGAAGATCCGCCGGTGCGCCGGGCGGGCGACGGCTACGAGTGCCTCGGTCCGGACGACGAATGGATGGCCACGGAAAATCCGCGTCACGTGTGGATGCAGGATTTCGAGTTGTGGTTCGAAGCGCCCTTGTGCGTTTTCGCGCCGACCACGCTCGACTGCAGTTGGGCGCAACTGGGCTGCGCACACGTCGATTTCGACGGCAGCGGCTTGGTGGACGACGCGGATGAAGCGTTGTTCACCGCCGCCTATAACGAATACGGAACCGGCGCGACCTGCTCGGCCGGCAACGATTGGTGCGACGGCGCCGACCTCGATCTGAGCGGCGTGCTCGATGATGAGGACACCGCCTTCATGACCGCGGCGCTAGGTTGCTGGTATGATCTGTAAGGGGTTAAGAAATGACCGACAAACTGTTTTTGCTGGGCTTGTGCCTGATGCTGTGTATCGTTTCAGTCGCCGCTTGTGGCGACGATGACGACGACGACAACGACGACGACAACGACGATGACGACGACGATGACGCGCTCGACGACGACACGACCGATGACGATTTCATCGATGACGATACCGGCGACGACGACACGGTCGACGACGACACGACGGATGACGACACCGCCGACGACGACACCGCCGATGACGATTGTGATCCGCTGTTCCCCGATTTGCTGATCACCGGCCATCGCGGGGCCACCATTTACGCGCCGGAAAACACCATTCCCTCATTCGAAGCGGCAATGTCGCTGGGCGCGTACGCCGTGGAAATCGACGTACGCCACACGTCCGACGGGCATTTCGTGCTCATGCACGACGATACGGTCGACCGCACGACCAACGGCAGCGGCCTGGTCGAGGAAATGACGCTAGCCGAGATCAAACAACTGTTGGTCAAGGATTGGATGTACGGCGGCATTCACGGCGATTTGCGCGTGCCCACGTTGCTCGAAGCATTGACGGCGATCGACGCCCTGGGCGGCAACGTGGACATCGACATGAAAACCGATGATGTCGAGGGCGCGATTCAAGAGGTCGTCGATAACGGTTTCGAAGATATCTGCTTCGTCTATTCGAGCAACTGGAACAAGCTCGAACGCGTGCGCGCCGTGTCCGCTCAGGTGCGCATCCAGCCGGCCTCGTCTTCGGTCGAGGACACGCAGGCGATTCTCGACTTGTTCGATCCCGCGCCCGAGCACATTGAAATCGATTCCGACGGATTCACTGTCGCCAACATCGAAATGATTCACGACGCCGGGGCGATCGTGTTTATGGACTCGATCGGGTTTCGCGACGCGTTTGCCCTGCTCGGCTTTAAAACCGCCTGGCGGTCGATGATGGAGCGCGGCGTGGACATCATGCAGACCGATTTCGTCGGCGCGCTGATCGAGTACCGCGACAGCCTGTGTGAATGATTATTTTCCCTGAAAATTCGCCTTGCGTTTTTCCTTGAACGCAGCCACGCCCTCGCGCGCGTCGGCCGACGCGAAAATCGGCATGCCGATTTCCAACTCTTTGTCCATGGCCTTGTCGAAGTCCATCTCCATCGTCAGGCGCATAGATCGGAAGAGCACACGTCTGAACTCCAGTCACCGAATACGATC
>CALBTQ010000288.1 GCA_937967875.1 uncultured Pseudomonadota bacterium | reverse complement strand
CACTTATAACTGACCTTTGGCCTTCGCCAAAGGCCTGGCCTACCAGTCGATTTCGATGCCGTGGTCCTTGGCGTATTGCCGCACCATGGCCACCGCTTCGATATACTCCCGGACTTCCTCCGCCTCTTCTTCCTCGTCCTCGACGTAGCCCGACAGCGAGTGTCCCTGCGGGAACGGCTCGCCCGGCCGGCTCAGCGCCCAAAGCACTTCGCCCATGCGGTTGACCGCGTCGGGCGCGGAGAAGTTGGACTTGTCGCAGTACTCCTGGAACGGCAGGCCCTTGGGATTGAGCTCGAAGGGAATCGGGTTGGGCGACGCCTCGTAGGCCGTCAGGTCGGGCGTCATGGTGAAGCAATCGTACATCGGCGAAGCGTACCGGCTGTATTTGCTGGCCGGCGGCAGGCCGAGGATCAACTCGATGGTGTGCCAGATGCTGCTCATCGAATACAGCACGCTGGACACGTGATCGCGTTTGGCGTACGGGCCGATGACCAGCCCGATCGTGCGGTGCGGATCGACGTGGTCCGCGCCGGACTGCGGATCGTCCTCGGTGACGAACACGACCGTATCCTGCCAATGTTCGCTGTTGCTGAGCCACTGGATCATCTTGCCCAGCGCCGCGTCGTTGTCGCCCATCAGGTAGCGCGCGCTCGGCTGACCGCTGCCGCTGCCGTAGGTGTGGTCGTTGGGCAGGCTGATGTAGATGAACGGCGGGAAGATGCCCAGTTCCCACTCGCGGATGATTTCGTCGACCTTCACTTCGTCGGAAACGCCCATGTTCCAGAAACCGTACTTGATGTCGATGTACGGCGCGTAGCGTTCGAAGTCCTCCATGAAGCCGATGATCTGCCCGTAGCTGCGAAATTCGATGCCCGCGTCCAGCAGCCGCTTGAAGATCGTGCCCGTCTGCGTGCGCGAGGTCGGGTCGATGTCGGGCAGCGGGTAACGGTCGTCGGTGATGAACGCTTTTTCGGTGATGTCGTTGAGCTTGCCGAAGGTCGCCCACAGATGCCCCAGCACGCTGGTGTCGCCCTCGACGAACAGGTTGTCGCACACGACGAAATCCTGCGCGAGCCGGTGATGGTTGGGCGTGACGTCCCAACCGTAGTTCAGGTATGTCGGGTCGTGGCGCGTGCCTTCCAGATCGCCGAGCACCTGGTCGTAGGTCTTGTTTTCCTTGAGCACGAAGATGACGTGTTTGATCTGCTCGCTGGGCGTGCCGTACTCGAAGGGAATCGGCGATTCGACGTCGGTCAGATCCCAGAAGTTCAGCGACCAGTTCAGCGCCTGCTCCTGGTGCTCGGTGTAGGTCGCCAGTTGCGCGGCGTTGGGAATCTCCAACCCGTGCACGGTGGCGCGCCAGTTGGAATACAAGCCCATGCCGTAAGAGCCGTAGCCCTTGCCGCTGGTGTAATAGAGCATGCCGTGCGCTTCGTCCAGACGCAGGTTGGTCGCGTACCAGCCGGTGGGGATGCGGCCGAGCACCGAACCGTCGTCGGCGTCGAGCACGGCGATTTCGTTGGTGCCCGAGCACACGACGTATAGTCGTTCGCCCGCGGCGTCGGCGGCCAGGGCCACCGGGCTGGCGCCTTCGGCCTCGGGCGTATCGCCATACAGCGACCAGGTGTCGATCACGGTCAGGGTATCCACGTCGATCACGCTGATCGTATCCGCATCGGCGTTGGCCACGTACAGCGTGGCGTCGTCGGCGGAGACGGCCAGGCCTTCGGGGTTGTAGCCGACTTCGATGTCCGCGATCGGATCCTTGTCGTCCAGATCCATCACCGTGACCGAACTGCGGCCGGTGTTGGACACGAAGGCCAGCGCGCCGTCGGAGGTGATTTTCACGTCGTAGCTGTACAGGTGCGCGTCGATGGAATCGACCTCCAGGCCGGTCAGCAGGTCGACGATCGCCAGCCGCTTGCCGTAGAGGCACGAGACGTACAGGTAGCGTTCGTCGGGCGACAGGGCCAGGCCGGACGGATAATTTCTCACCGCGATGTTGCGCGTCTGCGCCGCGACGCCGCCGGTGAACTCGAACTCGTACACCGTCTGGCTGCCGCCGCCGCCGACCCAGAAACGATCGCCCGCGCCGTTCCAGACTGCGCCGGAAAACAACTGGCCCACGTTCAGGTCCTGCAGCGAGGTCATCGTGGCCGTGTCGATCAGCCGCACTTTGTCTTTGTTGGCCGAGACGGTGACCAGCGTCGCGCCGTCGGGGCTGACGGCCAGGTCCAACGCAAAATTGTCGATGATCGCGCCCAGGCCGGCCGGCCAGATCATACGCCCGGTGGGCAACACGTACTGGTCGGTGCCCTCGATCGGCCCCGGCGGCAACAGCGCATCGTCGCTGGGGGAGGGCTCGGCCTTGGCGCCGTCGCCGCTGACGGCCATCGCGTCGCCGCGACCGTGATCGCGGTCGGCGCAGGCGCTCAGCGCGAGCGTGAGGATCACCAGAAAAAATAACGACCAACGGGAGACGTGGCTCATGATCGTTCCTTTCGCTTGATTCGCCGGATTGTATATAATAGCAAGCATTGCACCCGATGAACAACGGCGAACAAGGGAGGGGTTATGCCGCGTGTGGAGAAGAACAACCGAGGAGATTTCATGCACCGTCAGCTCAACGTGGTCCTCAACGGCATTCCGACGAAAATCAACGCGGGCTTGTCCATTCTGGAAGCGCTCGACCAGTATCCGCACCCGGGCAAACACCCGGCGCTGGGGGCGATCGTCGATTATCAGCTCTCCAGCCTCGGCCGGCGCCTGCGCAGCGACTGCACGGTCGAGACGGTCGATCTGACCAGCAAAGCCGGCGCGGACATCTACCGTCGCACGGTCGTGCTGTTGCTGACCATGGCCGCCGAAAAGCTGCTGCCCGGACGGCAGATCGAAGTCGGGCAGTCGATCGCCCACGGCTATTTCTTTTCGCTGCGCGACGGGCGCATCGGCAAAAAGAAGGTCAAGGAACTGCAGACGGAGATGGAGCGCCTGCGCGATCAGGCGATACCGCTGCGCTTCATGTTTTATCCGGTCGAAGAGGCGATTCGCTATTACGAGGGCCTGGGGCTCAAGTCCAAGGCCGACATGCTGTGGCAGAGCCACCAGGCGCAGGTGCTCATGGCCAAGGTCGGCGACCGCCTGACGCTGCCTTACGGTCCGCTGGCGATGTCCACCGACGCGATCCACCACTTTTCGCTGCTGCCTTACGAGGACGGCATGGTGCTGCGTTTCCCCGACCGCAAGGGGCGGCCGGTCAAGCGCATGACGCCGCAGCCCAAGCTGTTCGCCACTTTCCGCGAGTCGGCCGAATGGAACAAGCTGATCGGTGCGGCCAACGTGTCGCAGCTCAACCGGCTGTTGATCGACGGACGCGGCGGCGATTTGATCCGCCTCGCCGAGGGTCTGCACGAAAAGAAGATCGTCCAGGTCGCCGATATGATCGCCGGGCGGCGCAAGGATGTGAAGTTGATTTTAATTTCCGGGCCCAGCAGCTCGGGCAAAACGACCACCTCCAAGCGGCTGTCGATTCAGTTGCGCGTCAACGGCATCGAACCGGTGACCGTCAGCCTGGACAACTACTACCTCGATCCCGACCGCACGCCGCGCCATCCCGACGGCACGTTCGATTTCGAACACCTCGAAGCGCTGGATCTCGCACTGCTCGACGATCACCTGCCGCGGCTGATCGCCGGCGAGAAGGTAGAAACGCCGGTCTTCGATTTTCAGAATCATCGGCGCCATCCGCGGAAAACGATTCCGATTCAATTGGCGAAAAACCAGGTGCTCATGCTCGAGGGCATTCACGCGCTCAATCCGCGCCTGACCGAAAACGTGCGCCAGTCGGCGAAATTCAAGCTGTTCGTCTCCGCGCTGACGCAGTTGTCCATCGACGAACACAACCGCATTTTCACCGCCGACACGCGTCTGTTGCGCCGCCTGGTGCGCGACCGGCACTTCCGCGGTTACGCCGTCGCCGAGACGATCAACATGTGGGACAGCGTACGCAAGGGCGAGCAGAAGTGGATCTTCCCCTTCCAGGAGGACGCCGACGTGCTGTTCAACTCGGCGCTCGTCTACGAGCAATCCGTGCTGACCACCTACGCGCGCCGCTTCCTGATCGAGGTGCCGCGCGGCAGCGCCGCCTACCTCGAGGCCGACCGGCTGATGCGCTTCGTCGACATGTTCATCCCCATCCTGCCCGAAGAGGTGCCGACCACCAGCGTCTTGCGCGAGTTCATCGGCGGCAGCGCGTTCCGTTATTAGCCGGCGGAATTTTTACGCGGCCGTCTTGCTTTTAATGCGGCCGAGGATATATTGCCGCCGAAATTTCGCGGAGACGAAGGACCGATGGAACACTTTTTTCTGTTTCTGCTCAAAGCGACGATCGCGATTTTCGTCATCTTGAATCCCTTCGGCAACGTGCCGGTGCTCTTTTCGCTGACGCCGGATCTGGACAAAACCGGGCGGCGCACGGTAATCACCAAGGCCTCGCTGACCGCGCTGTTCGTGCTGCTGTTGTTCGCGGTGACCGGCCAGTTGGTTTTCGACTTTTTCCACATCACCATCGGCGCGTTCCGCATCGCCGGCGGCGCGCTGCTGTTCATCATCAGCATCTCGATGCTCTGGGGCGAAATGCCGCGCTCGAAACTCACCGAAAGCGAAAAGGAAGCCGCGCGCGAAAAAGAAACCGTGGCCGTCACCCCGATGGGCGTGCCGATGATGGCCGGACCGGGGTCGATCGTCACCGTGATCAGCCTGATGGACCAGGCGGCGAACTGGACCGAACGCGGCGCGGTGCTCAGCGCGGTGCCCTTGGCCATCGTCGCCGGCTACCTCGTGCTGCTGGCCGGCTCGGTGCTCATGAGCCGCGTCGGCGAAGGCGGCCTGCGCGTGATGACCCGCATGATGGGCCTGATCCTCGCCGTCATCGCCGTGCAGTTCATGATCAACGGCATCCACGACGCCCTGCCGCAAATTATCGGGAA
>CALBTQ010000287.1 GCA_937967875.1 uncultured Pseudomonadota bacterium | reverse complement strand
GACACGGCGACCACCGCGATCTACACTCTTTCCCTACACGCCGCTCTTCCGATCTGCACCACGCCGCATAGCGGAAGCTCTTTTTGGCCATCCCCAAGCACAGCACGATCAACAGCGCGTCGGGCGGAATGGGAAAGAAACTCGATTCGGCCAGCGCCAGAATGAACAGCGCCGGCACCGCGTACGGCGTTTCGGCCCAATGCAGCACCCAGTCGAGCAGTCGCTTCATCAACCCGCGTTTTTTGGCGACGGACGCTTCCGCCATCAATCCTCCCATCCGTAATGGCCGACCAGCGGCACGAAAACACAGCGGCCGTAATCCTCTTTGACGATCCGGTTGCGCTCGCGAATATAGCAATACAACGTCTGACTCTGGCGCGTCCCGATGGGGATCACCAGGCGTCCGCCGATTTTCAGTTGTTCCAGGTATGTCTTGGGCGCTTCGGGCGCGCCGGCGGTGACCACAATGGCGTCGAAGGGCGCTTCCTCGGTCCAGCCGTGCGTCCCGTCGCTGATGCGCACCAACACGTTGTAGTAGTCGAGAGCGGCCAGGCGTTTTTCCGCGGCGCGCCCCAGTTCGCGCACGCGCTCGACGGTGAAAACCTTGTCGGCCAGCTCGGCCAGAATCGCGGTCTGGTAGCCGCTGCCGGTGCCGATCTCCAGCACCTTCTCGTTCCCCTGCAGCTCCAGCGCCTGGCTCATGATCGCGACCATGTACGGCTGGCTGATCGTCTGTCCCTTGCCGATGGGCAGCGGGCGATCGGCGTAGGCGTCCGACCACATGTCTTCGGGAATGAACTTCTCGCGCGGCACGGCGGCCATGACGTCGAGCACGCGTTGATCGGTGATGCCGCGCCGGCGCAACTGATGTTCGATCATGTTGGCCCGCTTGATCGCCAGCCGTTCGGGAGTCGCCAGATTCACCATTGCACCTTCTTCAAATGTTCCAGGTAATCGCAATTGGTCAGCTTGAAATGGATCGGCGTGACCGAGATGAAACCGTCGCGCACCGCGACCATGTCGCTGCCCTCGATATCCACGAAGCCGCGCTCGAGCCCGGCGATCCAGTAATAATTCTTGCCGCGCGGATCGACCTTCTCCTCGATCTCGTCGCCGTACAGACGGTTGCCCAGTCGCGTCGCGCGCACGCCTTTGATTTGGTCGGCGGGCAGATTGGGCACATTGACGTTGAGCAGCGTGTCGGGCGGCAGATGATTTTCCAACACGACGCGGGCGACTTTCGGGGCGAAGTGCAGCGCGCCGGAAAACTCGAAATCGTGAAAGGCGTCCAGGCTGATGGCGAAGGACGGCACGCCGATCATCATCGCTTCGAGCGCGGCCATGACCGTGCCGCTGTAGGTGATGTCCTGCGCCATGTTCGCGCCGTGGTTGATGCCCGACGCCACCAGCGCCGGGCGTTCGTCGCGCAGCAGGCCGTTGAGCGCCAGGTGTACGCAATCGGAGGGAGTGCCGTCGCAGGCGTACCAATTGGGCCGCACCTTCTTGAGCCGCAACGGACGATCGAGGGTGAGGCTGTGCGCCGCCGCGCTGCGGTTGCCGTCGGGCGCGACGACGATCACCTCGCCCAGGGCGCTCATCGCCTCGGCCAGGGCGGTGATGCCCGTCGAGTTGAAGCCGTCGTCATTGGTGACCAGAATGCGCATAGATCTCCCGTTTCGCCGCGTTCACGGCTTGCGGGCGATGGTACCGAAAAGCCCGGTGCGTCACAAGCCGAAAAATCAAAATGTAGGCGGCCGATTCGTCCGACGGTCCCACATCTGGAGGCTGAAGGAAGTCGGCGCAACTTGTTTGCCGTTCCGATCTCCGCTACACTTTGCCGATAATCGCCAGCAAAGATCGCCGATGACCAAACCCGACGAAAACAGTCAGCTTAAACGCATTCAGGCGCTGGGGCCGTATACCCAGGATCTATCCCTGCTCGGGTTGGAGGTGACCTCGTTCGTCGATCAACCGATGGATTCGGCGGCGATCCTCGACCTCGTGCGCCCTTACCTGCCTCGGGACGGCGCGTGGACGGTGCTGGACGTGGGCTGCAACGCCGGGCTGTTTTCGTTCATGTGCCGGCGAGCGGGCGCGGCACGTGTGGTGGGCGTCGACTTTGACGATCATTGTTTACGCCAGGCGCGCGCGATGCGTGAGTACCTGCAAGAGGATGTCGAGTTCGCCGCGCTCGATCTGGAAACCGACGAGCCGCCCGCCGGCGCGTTCACCGTCGTGCTGGCTTTGGGATTGTTGTATCACCTGCGCGATCCCTTCGCCGGTTTGCGCACGCTGGCGGAGAAAACGACCGCTTGGCTGTTGATCGAAACCGAGGTCGCCCGCGGGCAGGATCCGCGCGATTCGCTGGCGGTGACCGGCCGCTATCGTGACGACGATTCGAGTCATTGGCTGCCGGGCGTCGCGGTGATCGAGCAAACGCTGGCGCAGTGCGGTCTGACCTGCGTGGAGGCGCGACGCATCGAGCGCGAGCGGTTTGGCGCGGTCGATTACGCAAACGGGTTGTCCGAAGAAATGCTCCCCAAGGGCGAGCGCTGGTTCTTCGCGGCGCAACGGCAGCACGAGGTGAAAGTCATCGCGCCGCCGGCGTTTCATCCGCCGCTGCGCAAATGGACGTTCTCACAAGACGAGAATGAATTGCGGATCGAAGCGACGCTCGCCGCGTCGCAATCCGGCCGGGCGCAATTGGCGCTGCATCCGCTGGCGAACCCCGACATTTGTTTGCCGCTGTGGTCCGGCGTCTTGGCGGCGGGTAAGCATGTCTGGCGCGTGCCGGCGGCGATCGCGTGGGCGGATCGCGAGTATCGTCTCGCGCTTCAGTGGGAAAACGATCAGGTGATTTTGCCTAAATTCCGCGGCGCAACGCTCGCCGACGAAAACCTCGTCGGTCCCTTCGCGCAACATGTTTCATGGGAAGTGAATGGCGCGACGGATGACTCGCCGGCAAACATCGGCGATCTGTGGCCGATCGATGAACAGGGGCGGCGCGTCGAGCGATTCTCGTTTTTCAGCACACTGCGCCTGCGCACGCGCCTACGCTTTGCCGACGCGCCCGACACGGTGATCGCCACCTTCATCCTGCGCCGCGCCGACGAAATCGACGCGCTCTATACCTTCCGGCGGGAAATCCGGCCGCCGCGCGGCGTGGGCGAAATCACGCTGCAACTCGACAATGCGTTGTTGCCGCCGGGCGAATACGTCGCTTATATCAAAACGGCCGCCGCGGACGACAACGAAGTCACCCGCGAATATCTGCCGCTGACATTTTCCGATCCGACGCGATTTTTCATTGCCGACGATTTTGCCGATACGCCCGCGCAGCTTGTGGAAAACGAAACGACGAACCGCGCGCCGCTCGATGATTGGCCGACCGTCGCGCAAAAGATCGGGGAGTATTCGCCGGACTTTTTAGAAAAATTTTCCGCAACGCCGCCGACCGGCACGTTCGCATCGGCTGCCGCATTGCTGTGTTGGGATGCGTTCAACGTGGCGGAATTTCCGGCGACGGTGCTTAAACGGCTGAGCGCGCGCGCCGATCGTTTGTTGATTGTGGAGTGCGCCGCCGCGTTCGGTTTGCGCGATGCGCGGGCGGTGCGCCGGTCGACGCCAAACTCCTGGTTGGCGGGCGATGAGGCGGTGGAAGAAAAGATCGGAAGAGCACACGTCTGAACTCCAGTCACCGAATACGATC
>CALBTQ010000286.1 GCA_937967875.1 uncultured Pseudomonadota bacterium | reverse complement strand
TAGGTGCTTATCTGGGTGGACTAATCGCTCAAAAGCTAAAGATTGGAGAGATAGTATAGTCGAAGCGCAGGCGGACATACTCTTCGTTGTCCACGTAGTCGCTCAGGTCGACGGTGGTGACTTCTTCATAGTCGTCGAGCCATTCGGCGACCTGCGTCCACTCGCCGTCGGCCGCCGTGGTGATCATCAGGCGGCTGTACTGCTCGCCCATGTGGTTGACGTAGTTGGCGAAGCGCAGGAACACGCCTTCCCATTCGGACAGGTCGATCACCGGGCTGGCCAGCGCCTCGGTCAAGGTCACGCCGGAGCCGGCGCAGTCGGAGTCGGCCATCATGTACGTGCCGGTGAACAGCGAGCTGCCGCACTGGTCGCACTCGTCGACGGTCGTCCAGGTGTCGTTGTTGGAACCCAGGTTGGTGATTTCCCAATCGCTGACGGCTTTGGGGGTTTCCCAATCCTCGAGCCAGATCGACAGCGGACCTTCGGGCGTGCCGACTTCTTCGTGCGTGTTGGCGTCCTGGTTGCCCAGGGCGTCGGTGGCGCGCACGACGTAGTAGTAGTCGGTGTAGTTGATCAGGCCGTTGTCGCTGTAGGTCAGGTTGGTCGTCGTGGCCAACGGCGTGTCGAAGTTCTGGCCGCCGGAGGTTTCCGCGCGGTAGATCGAATAGACGACCGGGCCGTGCGGTTCGGTCGCGGCGCTCCAGGACAGTACCACTTGCAGGTCGTAGCCGTTGGCGGAGCTCAGACCGGCGAAGGTCGGGGCGGTCAGGTCGACTTCAACCTCGGCCGTTTTGTGCGCCGCGTCCTTGCCGGTGTTGGTGTCGTAGTAATCCACGACCACGGTGTCGCCGGCCTGGATTTTGATTTTCCCGGCGACGGCTGTGCCGGTGTGCGTGTCGATCGTGCCGGAGAAGGCGCCGGTGCTGCTGCCGATTTCGTTGAGGGTTACGGTTTCGCCGGCGGGCTCGGCGTCGCTGGTCACGTCGACGGTCGTGGCGCCGTTGCCGGCCAGGTCGGCGTCGCTGACCATTATGGTGATGGTCATGTCGTCACCGACCACTTCCGGGCTGGCCATGACGATGCCGTTGGACGAGCTGGCCGTGGCGGTCACGTCGCCCTGATAGGGCAAGCGGTCGTGCTTGGTCACCGTCAGCGTATAGGTGCCGGCGGCGGCGATCGGATCGGTCCAGGTCAGATGCGCCGCGCCCGACCCGTCGGTAAGGCCGCTGGCGATCCACTCGCCGTCCAGGCTCAGGCCGACCATCGCGCCGGTCACGCCGGGAACGGACACGTCGAAGAACGTCGCGCCGAAGAAGATCACCGGGGAGTGGGTCACCGACATTGCGGTGGGCTGGCCGGTCCACATGTCGACCGAGGCGTCGCCGAGGATGATGTACTTCTCCCAGTATTCCTGCGAGTAGCTGCCGCCGCTGTAGAACTCCCACAGCTTGACCATGCCGTAGGTGGTGAATTCGCCGAAGGTGTAATAGTTGCGCGGCAGGCTGGTGTCGAAGATCCCGTCGAAGTAGCGGCGCTCGAGGATGTCGTCGGGTTCCCACTGCGTGTAGGTCGACGCGCCCCAGAACATCACCGCGCCGTGGTCGTCGCGCGTCCAGGTTTCGCCGAAGCACTCGTCGAGGTCGTAGCTGCTGGTCAGACAGGCATGGCTGGCCACGTACGGATAATAGGTGTTGGTCAGGCCCTGCACCTGCGAGGCGCTGACCGCCGGACCATCGGCCCAACTGGTTTCGGAACCGTGGCCCGAGTAGATCAGGTAGTTCAGCCCGGCATTGATGTCGTCGAGCACCTGCTGCGTGGTCGCGCCGGAGTGGTTGTAGCGCTTGGTCGAGGTGAAGCCGGCGTCGTCGAGCCAGGTGTCGATTACGTAGTTGTGCGTGCCTTCGGAAATCGAGTAATTGTCGGTCGAAGCCATGAAGGTCGCCTTGAGGAAGATGGTCGGATCGGCCCAGGCGCCCATTTCATAGTGCAGCGTCTTGTTGACCATGTTGGCCAACTGCGTCGCGTTGCGCACCGAGAAGCGCGAATAGAACAGGTCGTTGAAGTAGTCGCTGCCGTCGACGCACACGTAGTAGATGTCGGACACTTCGTCGACGTACCAGTAGGTGATCGTGTCGGTGTCGCCGACGAACAGCACATAAGCCGGCGGAATTTCCCAGGTGTCGTACGCATCCTGAATGTAGGCTTGAATGGCTTCTTTGGTCGTGCCGGTTTCGTCGGTGGAGACCAAAGTCACCTGGTAGCCTTTTTCGGCTTTCCACGCGGCCAACTCCAACAGGTCGGCGTTGTCGACGAACGCGGGCGCGCTGATGATCAAAAAGCCGCCGGGCATCGGCGTTTCGGGCACGGTCGGATCTTTCACCGTGCGCAGCGTGCCGTAGTTGATGAACATGCCCTGGGCCAACGCGTCGAAGGCCGTGGCGCGCAGCGCCTCGTCGGTGAGCACGCCGACTTTGTCGGCCGACTTGGTGAAGTCCACGCGCACCGTCATGTGGGTGGCGATCTTCAGCGTGTTGGCGGTCGCGTCGTAAGTCACCGGCGAAATGGTCACCGGCACGAAGCGCATGCCGCGCATCACGGTCAGGCTCTGCAGCGCGGTCGACAGATCGGAAGAGCGTCGTGTAGGGAAAGAGTGTAGATCTCGG
>CALBTQ010000285.1 GCA_937967875.1 uncultured Pseudomonadota bacterium | reverse complement strand
ACCACCGAGATCTACACTCTTTCCCTACACGACGCTCTTCCGATCTCCTATCCGTTAATTTTCAAACCGTTGGCGGCGGCCAAGCCCACGCGGGGGCGGATCGTCGTCGGTTCGTTGCTCGCGGCGGTCGTCGGTCTGCAATTGGGCGCGTTCGGCGTCGTGCTTGAAACGCTGCTGTCGGGCATCACCGCGCTGCCGTTTTCCACCTTCGTGTTGTTGATGCAGCCGATTCATTTGGCGATCGGCATCGTCGAAGGGCTGGCGACGGCGGCGGTCGTGCTCTTCGTGTGGCAGGCGCGTCCGGAGATCGTCGCGGCGGCGGCCGAGGCCAAGCCCGTCGGCGCGTTGTCGCTGCGCAAGGTGCTGCTCGGCCTGGCCGTGGCGACGGTGCTGACCGGCGCGATTTTCTCCTGGTTCGCTTCGGGGCAGCCCGACGGCCTGGAGTGGTCGATGTTCAAGACCTCGGGCCACGAGGAACTGGACGCGCCGGCCGCCGGCGTGCACGAATCGCTTGCCGGCGTGCAGGAGAAAACCGCGCTGCTGCCCGATTACGGCTTCCCCGCCGGCGAGGAGGCGGGCGAGGCGGAAGAGGTCGCGGTCTGGCCGGCGGTGAGCGCGGGCACCAGCGTCGCCGGGTTGGTCGGCAGTCTGCTGACGCTGACGCTTGCGGCGTTGATCGCGCTGGCGTTGCGTCGTCGTCGCGCGGCGATCGTCGCCGGCACGCGCTGAGGGCGCATGGGCGCGCTCGATTCCCGCTTTTTCGACCTGGGGGCGATGGACCGGCTGGCGCGACAGGACACGCCGCTGCATCGCCTCGACGGTCGCGCCAAATTGCTGGCCACGCTTGCCTTTCTGGTGACGGTCGTTTCCTTCGATCGCTATGAACTTTCCGCGTTGATTCCCTTCGTCGTTTTTCCCGTCGCGTTGTGCCTGGGCGGCAACGTGCCCGGCCGCTGGCTGTGGCGCAAGATTCTGTTCGCCGCGCCCTTCGCCGTGCTGATCGGCATGTTCAATCCGCTGATCGACCGGCAGCCGCTGCTGACGATCGGCGGGTGGTCCGTTTCCGGCGGCTGGATCAGCTTCGCGTCGATTCTGCTGCGCTTCGCGCTGACGGTCGCGGCGGCGCTCGCGCTGGCGGCGGTAACCGGCTTCAACAACGTGTGCGCCGCGCTGCAACGGCTGGGCGTGCCGCGCGTGTTCGTCGTGCAGTTGCTGTTTCTGCATCGCTACCTGTTCGTGCTCGTCGAGGAAACGATGCGCCTGGTGCGCGCCCGCGCGTTGCGTTCCTTCGGCCGGGGATTGGGTCTGCGCGCGTTCGGTTCGCTGACGGGCCATTTGCTGCTGCGCACGCTCGATCGCGCACAGCGCGTGCATCAGGCGATGAACTGTCGCGGCTTCACCGGCGCGATGCCCGCGTTGCAGGCGGTGCGTTTCGGCGGGCGTGAAATGGTTTTCGTGCTGGGCTGGACGTCGTTGTTCGTCGCGCTGCGCTGCGTGAACGTCTCGCGGTGGCTGGGCGCGGCGGTGTTGGGGTTGTGGTCATGAGCCATCATCTGGTCGAGGCGCGCGATGTGCATTTCACCTATCCGGACGGCACGCCGGCGCTGCGCGGCGTTTCCTTTCGCGTCACGCACGGCGAGGCGGTGGCGCTGGTCGGCGCGAACGGCGCGGGCAAATCGACGCTGCTGCAACACCTCACCGGCTGCCTGCTGCCCGACGCCGGGTCGCTGCTGATCGGCGACGTGTACCTGGACAAAAAAACGCTGCCGGTGATTCGACGCACGGTGGGCATGGTCTTTCAGGATCCGGACGATCAACTGTTCATGCCCACGGTGGGCGAGGACGTCGCCTTCGGACCGCTGAACATGGGCCTGCCGCCCGAAGAGACGCAACGGCGCGTGCGCGAGGCGCTGGCCGCGGTCGGGGCCGAGCATCTGATCGATCGGCCGCCGTACAAGCTGTCGGGCGGCGAAAAGCGCGCGGCGTCGATCGCCACGGTGCTGGCGATGTCGCCGAACATTCTCGTGCTCGACGAGCCGTCGTCCAACCTCGATCCGCGCGGCCGCCGGCAGTTGATCGAAATGCTCAAGACCTTCACGCACACCAAGATCATCGCCACTCACGACCTGGACCTTGTGCTCGATCTATGCCCGCGCACCATCGTGCTGCACAAGGGCGCCGTCGCCGCCGACGGGCCGACCGACGCGATCATGAACGACGAATCGTTGTTGCGCGAATGCCGCCTGGAAAAGCCTCTGCGCCTGCAATTTCGCCCGGAATGACCATGATGACCTCGACGCGTCCGGCATGGTAACCGGGCGTTCGATTTCGCTATCCACCGGCCGGTGTTTGTATTATGCTCCGGCCAGAATAGTTCATCCCGCAGTGTTGTTGCTTGAAAAAAGGCCTTTTATTTCAAGGGTTCTTGGGAGGACGTGCACATCCGCCGCCGGATGAAAATTCCCTTGCCGTTCGGAAGCGGAAATTGCCGGCAAGGGACGGGTCATGGTGCAACAGAATAACGAATACGCAATTTTATATTGAGGAGTTGGAAATGAAGAACTATCTGTTGGTGCTTTTGCTGGCGGCG
This sequence comes from uncultured Pseudomonadota bacterium, assembly GCA_937967875.1. GTDB lineage: Bacteria > Lernaellota > Lernaellaia > Lernaellales > Lernaellaceae > CALBTQ01. The sequence goes on along the minus strand of CALBTQ010000285.1, from coordinate 159 downwards.
TTCGCCGCGTTTTGTCTGCTGTTATCGTGCGCCGGCGAGGATGACGAGGAGGACGTGGACAACAGCGGCGACGGCGAATGGGTGCTGGTCGACGCGGCCGCCTGGGACGGCGAAGATCGGAAGAGCGTCGTGTAGGGAAAGAGTGTAGATCTCGGTGGT
>CALBTQ010000284.1 GCA_937967875.1 uncultured Pseudomonadota bacterium | reverse complement strand
GCCGGCTTTTACCCTCTCCCGGTGGGAGAGGGTCGGGCGCAGCCCGGGGTGAGGGCGAAAAATATTTATCAATGAATTCACCATGATTTTTTTATAGCGGTGGATATACCGGGCCGTCTCAGGTATGCTGAGCGCACTACGTTGGAGGCGTTGATGCGGGTCATTCTTACCGGTCTGTCCGATTCGGGAAAATCCACCGTTTGCCGTCGCGTGATTGAGCGCGCCGGTGAAGCGGGGATGCGCGTCGGCGGCGTGCTGACGGAAAAGACCGTCAGCGGCAAAGAGCGCACGCTGCATGTGCGCGACCTCAACGACAACACGGTCATTTTGTTGGCCCGCACCAACTGGGCGCAGACCGGTCCGCAACACGGCGCGTTCACCTTCAGCAATGAGGGCATTTTCCTAGGCATCAAGGCGATCGGCCGCGGCGTGAGTTCCGACCTGCTGATCGTCGATGAAATCGGCCCGCTGGAACTGAAGGGGCGCGGCTTCTATCCGATCCTGCATCTGATCCGCAAGGCGCGGCAATGCATCGTGGTCATCCGGCCGCAGATCGTCGAGTTCTTCCGCGAAAAACTCAACCTCGACGAATCGTTCCGCGTCATCGAAGTCACCGCCGAAAACCGCAACGAGCTGGCCGATCAGCTTTTTGCCGGCTTTCTCGCCGATCACGAAGCGGAGCCGGCGTAAGTGAGCACCCAAAGCAGTCGCAAGATAATCATCGCCGCGTTCCTGGCGAACCTCGCGATCATGATCAGCAAATTTGTCGCCGCCGGTTTCACCGGCTCGACGGCGATGCTCGCCGAGGGCCTGCACAGCCTGGCCGACACGGGCAATCAGTTGTTCCTGTTCGTCGGCCTGTGGTTGTCGCAGCGCCCCGCCGACAAGCTGCACCCCTTCGGCTACGGCAAGGAAAATTACTTCTGGGCCTTCGTCGTGGCGATCACCATGTTCGTCGTCGGCGCGGTGGTGTCCATCTGGCAGGGTGTGGCCAAGCTGATTCACCCGCACGAGGTCGAGGCGATCGGCTGGGCGTTGGGCGTGCTCGTCGCCTCGGTCGCCTTCGAGAGCATCGCGTTCAGCATGGCCTTGCGCCACGCGAAGCAATTCCTACGCGGCCGCCCGCTGTGGTCGTACATCCATCAGTCGAAGGAACCGGCGACGATCACCGTGCTGCTCGAAGACGGCGCGGCGATGATCGGCCTGGCCCTGGCCGCCGGCGGTCTGCTGCTGGCGCACTTCACCGGCCTGATGTGGTTCGACGGCGCGGCGTCGATCGCCATCGGCGTTCTGTTGGCTGTGGTCGCCGGCGTGCTCTCGCTGGAAACCAAATCGCTGCTGGTCGGCGAGGCGGTCGATCCGGCGCAACGACAATCGATCCTCGACGAACTGGGCAAGCTGCCCGAGGTCCTCGCCGTGCCTGACCTGCGCACGATGCACCTGGGCCCCGACAAGGTGCTCGTCGCCGCGCGCCTGCACCTGATCGACGACCTGACCACCGACCAAATCGAACAACTCCTCGACCGCGCCGAAGTTAGCATCAAACAGGCGTTGCCCCTGGTGCACCATTGCTATCTTGAAGTTGAAGCCGAAAAGTAGTTATTAGTGATGATTGATAAGTGGCGAGTTGTGGTCGGGGCAGGATTAACTTGAAGAGGATTGTCCGTGAGCCACACTTTTGGCGAAGCCAAAGGTGTGCTGATTTCACCAAGCACAGCTTTCGCCAAACGACGGAAGTTGTGAAAAAATCGGGAACATGATTTTATCGTGTCCCCGTATTTTCGGATGGGCTAGAAATTATTCCTCGTCATTCTCGGGCCTGACCCGGGAATTCAGGATTCCATTAATGCCGTGTGAAACGCGGCCAACCCTTTAGAAAAAAAAGAGGAGACCGCGCGGGGCCTCCTCTTTATCTTACCGATTCATCACGTACTATTTTTCCTCATCGTTGGCGAAGGGGCCGGGTTCGGTCGGCGGCGCCGCCTTTTTCTGCGCCATGATGCCCGGGATCTTCTGGACCAGATCCAACAGGTTGACGCCGGCGAGCGACTCGATGACCGGCGGCAGTTGCGCCATGGCGGTGGCCACGTCGCCGGTGATCTTCGAGGCGCCGCTGTTGCCGTCGCCGGTGTTGACCACGACGATCTTCTCGGTTTTGGCCAGCGGCTGCGCGATCGCCGAGGCGAGGTTCGGCAGCATTTCGATGAACATCTGCACCACGGCCGCTTCGTTGTAGGACGCCCACGCTTCGGCCTTTTTGGCCATCGCCTGCGCTTCGGCCATACCTTGCGCGCGGATGACGTCGGCCTCGGCCAGACCTTGCGCCTTCTCGGCTTCGGCCTTGGCCACGCCCATCGCCTTTTCGATGTCGGCCTTGGACAAACCTTCGGCCCGGTACGCCGCCGCGCGACCGTCCGCCTCGGTGGTCTCGCGGAACTTGGACGCCTCGGCTTCCTGCTGCACCTTGAACTTGGCCGCTTCGGCCGGCTTGTGCACCTGCGCGACCAGCTCGAGTTCGCGGCGCTTGATTTCCTTCTCTTCCAGCTCGATGCGCTTCTGCTTTTCGACGATCTCGATCTCCACCTCTTCGGCTTTGACCGACTGGCCTTTCTTGTACTTCTGCAAGTCGTAGGAAAGGTCCTTTTCCGCGCGCTTGGTCTCGACCTCGGACTGGTACATTTCCTTCTGCGTCGAGTAGTCCTTTTCGGCCTCGGCGATCTTGGTTTCGGCCTGGAAGCGGGCGATCTCGCCTTCGCGCTTGGCGTCGGCGCTCTTGATCACCGCGTCGCGGTCGGCTTCGGCCTGGGCGATCACCGCGTCGCGTTTGACCTGCGCGGTGCGCGGCTTGCCGAGGGCTTCCAAATAGCCGTGGCGGTCGCGAATGTCGCGCAACGTGAACGACACGATCTGCAGGCCCATGTTGGCCATGTCGGCCGCCGCCATCTCCTGCACGCGTTGGGCGAACGTTTCGCGCTTTTTGTAGATGTCCTCGACGGTCATCGTGCCCAGGATGGCGCGCAGGTGACCTTCGACCGTTTGCAACGCGATGCGCATGATCTCGTCGCGTCCCTTGGACAGGAACTGCTCGGCGGCGGTGCGGATCGATTCGTCGTCGCCTTTGAATTTGATCTGCGCGACGCCGTCGACCATCACCGGTACGCCTTGTTCGGTGTAGACCTCGGGCGTGGTCACGTCCAGGGTCATGATTTCCAGGCTGAGAATATCGGCTCGTTCCACCAGCGGCCAGACGAAGGCGCCGCCGCCTTTCTTCAGGCGATAACCGACCTTCAACTTGCGCCCGTGGGCGTCGGTGAAGGTGTGGTTCAAACCGCTGATGATCAGCACTTCGTTGGGGCCGACCTTGCGATACCGGCGCGCCAGGGCGACGATCAGCAGGAATAAAAGTACGAGTATTCCCAGGCTGCCCAGAACGACAATACCTTCCATTGGCATGAGCTAATCCCCCTTGGTTGTGTTCGTCTTAACGAAATTTATTCTTCGGCAACGAAATAGATGCCGCTTTCGATCCGTTTGATGATTACCCGATCGCCACGGGCGAATGTTCGCTGCGGATCGCCCGACCGCGCCGGCGCCTGATACCGCGAGCCCATGGCGCTGTAGACGATCTCCCCGGTGCTGCCCGGCGAAATCTCCACCGATACCTCGGCCGTTTCGCCGATCAAATCGGCCACGCGCGCCTCGCTGGAAGCTTCGGTGATCGAGTACAGGCTTTTGATCACGTAATAGAAAACGCCGGCGATGATCACCGCCGAGGACGTGGCCAGCAGCAGGCTGCGCCACCACGCCAGGTGCAGCGCGTAATGGCCGATCACGCCCAGCGCGCCGAACGAGCCCAGGAACGTCGCCATCACGTTGGGCGACAACGGCGAGAAATGCACCTCGCCGGCGTGCACGTCATGATCGGCGTTGAAATCGAGAAACTCGCCGTGACCGCCGTCGCCGAAATCGCCGCCCACGTCGCCGATGTCGCCCACGTCGCCGATGTCGCCGACGTCGCCGATGTCGCCGCCCGCATCGTGACCGCCCGCATCGCCGCCGAACAGCGGTCCGAGCAGGCCGGTCCACAGGGCATAGCCCAACCCCAACGTCAGGCAGGCAAGGTAGATCAAACCAACGCTCATGGCTTTTTCCTCATTGTGGTGTCAGGTTGGACCGCACTTCAATTCATGAATAACAAAATTATTTTATCGGGCGGGAAATGCGTCTGTCAAATGAGGTTTTGATTAAAAAAAAACGATCCGAACCGCCGGGACGATTCGGATCGTCGGGCACGACAATCGATGAAAATTACGGCTGGGCCGGCTTGGCGCCCTGCAACTGCGGCGGCAACTGCATGCCCGGCTGCCCGCCGAACTGCGGCATCGGGATCTTCACCGCTTTCAGCGCTTCTTCGTCGATCTGGATGTTCGCCTGGGCGCGCAGCTTGCCGACGATGTCGTCGTAGGCCTTCTGCTGATTCTCGAAGCTCATTTTGCGCATGAGCTGATCTTTGACTTCGGCGAATTCGCGCTTGGTGCTGTCCTTGCGCTCTTCGACCTTGATAATGTGGAAACCGAATTTCGACTTCACCGGGGCGGACACTTCGCCCACCGCCAGACCGAACGCGGCTTCGTCGAATTCCGGCACCATGCGGCCGCGGCCGAAGAAGCCCAGGTCGCCGCCGCGCGTCTTCGAGCCGGGATCGTCGCTGTTTTCCTGCGCCAGTTTGGCGAAGTCGGCGCCGCCTTTGACTTTCGCAGCCAAACCCTCGATCTTCTTTTTCGCCGCCGAAACCGTCGCTTCGTCGGCGTTCTCGTCGACCTTGATCAGGATGTGGCGCGCCTTGACCTGTTCGCCCTGCTGAAATTCATCCGGGTGCTCGTCGTAGTATTTCTGCGCGGCCGCTTCATCGACTTCGCCGCCGGCTTCTTCCATGTGTTTCTGCAAATAGAAGACGAACAGCAACTGCTTGGCGTAACCGTCGAGCATTTTCTTCACTTCCGGATCGTTCTGCAGACTTTCCGACTTGGCGGCTTTGTACACCAGCTCCATGTCGATCAGCTTGTCCACCAGATCCTTTTTGCCTTCGTCGGTGGTGAAGCGGTACAACTGGCGCGGATCGCGCACGGCTTGCACCATCTGCAGAATCTGCTGATCGGTGATCGGCTGGTTGTCGACGGAGGCGACTTTCGCGCCTTCCGGGGCCGCGGCCGGTCCGCCGGCGTTCATGCCGTCGCAAGCCGCGAAAGATACGATGATCGCCATCATCATGATCGCGTACAGTGCTTTGCGCATTATGATCTCCTTGGGAAAAATTGAGGGCGACGCAAGCGTCGCCGCAGATGATCGCATAATTGACTCCCGACACTAATCCCATGACGGCGGCATGTCAAATCCATTGTGCAGGCGGTTTTGGGGTAAAAAATTGGGTGTTGCATGATCCATTTCCTCGGTTTAAAGTGCGACACCGACAGAAGGTATCAGCATCGTGTTTGGGGGTGGATTTTGAGGCTGTTGCGGTGCATAACTCCTCGCTTCGGAGGTGTCTACCCGCTGCCTACCATCTGCCATACGTGAAACCAACGGCGAGCCGTAAGGCTGGCCGTTTTTGTTTTAAGCAGCAAAGAAAGGAGTCAATCATGCCGGGACCGTTTCAGAATGAACCGCTGACCGATTTCTCCAATCCAGTCAACAAGGCGGCTTTCGAGGCTGCGCTTGAAACATTGCAGGCCGAGGCGGCCAAAGGCAAGCCCTATCCGCTGATCATCGGCGGCAAGCGGGTGATGACCAAGGACACCTTCGCCACGACCAATCCGGCCAAGCCGGCCCAGGTGCTGGGCGTCTTCGCCAAGGCGGGCGTGAAAGAAGCGAAAGCGGCCGTCGCCGCCGCCGACAAGGCCTTCGCCGATTGGGCGCGCCAACCGGCGTTCCGCCGCGCCGACGTGCTGCTCAAGGCCGCGGCGGGCATGCGCGCGCGCAAGCACGAGTTTTCCGCCACGATGGTGCTGGAAGAGGGCAAGAACTGGGTCGAGGCCGACGCGGACACCGCCGAGGCGATCGACTTCATGGAATACTACGCCCGGGAAATGCTCCGTTACGATCGCGGCATGGATGTGGTCGAGTTCCCCCACGAAACCAACGAGACCTTCTACATTCCGTTGGGCGTGATCAGCGTGATTCCGCCCTGGAATTTTCCCAACGCCATTTTGTGCGGCATGACCGTCGCCGCGTTGGTTACCGGCAACACCGTGTGCCTCAAGCCGGCCTCCGAGGCCCCGCTGATCGGCTGGAAGGTCGCCGAGCTGCTCTATCAGTCCGGGCTGCCCGCCGGCGTGCTCAACTTCGTACCGGGTCCCGGCCGCACCTGCGGCGAGGAACTGGTGCTCAATCCCCGCGTGCGCATGATCTGCTTCACCGGCTCGATGGAAGTCGGCCTGCGCATCGCCGAAAACGCCGGCAAGCTTGTGCCCGGCCAGATTTGGATCAAGCGCTTCATCGCCGAAATGGGCGGCAAGGACACGGCGCTGGTCGACGAAACCGCCGATGTCGATTTCGCCGCGCAGCAGGTGGCGATGTCGGCCTTTGGCTTCCAGGGCCAGAAGTGTTCGGCCTGCTCGCGCTGCCTGGTCGTCGACAAGGTGTACGACAATTTCAAGGCGAGGCTGCTGGCCCATGTGGCGAAAATCAAGGTCGGTCCGGTGACCGATCCGGCCAACTTCATGGGCCCGGTGATCAACAAAGACAGCCTCGACAAATGCCTGAAGTACGTGGGGATCGGCAAACGACAGGGCAAGGTCATCGCCGGCGGCAACAAACTGAAGATCGACGGCGGCTGGTTCATCGAACCTACCGTGGTCGAAGGCGTGAAGTTCGGCAGCCCCATCGATCAGGAAGAAATCTTCGGACCGGTGCTCGGTCTGTTCAAGGTCAAGGATTTCGAACACGGCCTGAAAATGGCCAACAACACCAAGTACGGGCTGACCGGCGGACTGTTCTCCAACGTGCGTGATCGCCTCGACCGCGCCAAGCGCGAGTTCCATGTCGGCAACCTCTACCTCAACCGCAAGATCACCGGCGCGCTGGTCGGCGTGCAGCCCTTCGGCGGCTTCAACATGAGCGGCACCGACTCCAAGGCCGGCGGTCGCGATTACCTCGGTCTGTTCCTGCAGGCCAAAACGGTCTGCGAGCGGTTTTAACCAAGCAACGGGGTTCGCCACATGCAACGCATCAAGGATCATCGCATCTACACGCATCACGAGCGTGAATTCGATCGCGGTCACGAACTGACCATCCGATTCGAAGATTATAAGTTGAAGGCCTTTGACAAAGAGCCCGTTGCCGTAGCCCTGTATGCCAATGGCGTGCGCATTGCCGCGCGGTCGATGAAGTTCCATCGGCCGCGCGGTTTGTTCTGCCTGTCCGGCCGCTGCATGAGCTGCCTGGCGCGGGTCGACGGCGTGCCCAACGTCCGCACCTGCCATGTGCTGTGCCGCGATGGGATGAAGATCCGCCGCGAAAACGCCATTCCGCAAGCCACCGACGATCTGCTGCATACGCTCGATTTCGTCTTTCCGCGCAAGCTGCATTACCAGGAAATGATGACTTCGCCGTTGTGGCTCAATCAACTTTTGCAAAAGAACGTCCGCAAGTTTTCCGGCTCCGGCGCCTTGCCCGATCAGCCGCTGCCCGTGCCGCCGTTGCGCGAGACGCAAGCGGATGTGCTGATCATCGGCGCGGGCCCGGCCGGTATGGCCGCCGCGCTGAGCGCCGCTGCGACCGGCGCGCAGGTGTTGCTGGTCGAGGATGCGCCCGAGTTGGGCGGGCATCTGGTCGGCTGGCCCGGTCCGGTGGGCGAAGCTGCCGACGGTCCGGCCTGGGTGGTCGCGCAGACGAAGAAGCTCGACGAAGCCGGCGTGCGCGTACTCACCGCCGCCGAGTGCATCGGCCATTATCGCGAAGGTTTCTGGGCGGTGCTGCACCAAGGCGGTCTGCTGTTGATCGAAGCCAAACGGGTGATCGTCGCGACCGGCGCGTACGATCAACCGCCGCAGTTCGGCAATGCCGATCTGCCCAACATCTTCAGCGGACGCGGTCTGCTCAAGCTCATCGTACGCTGGGGCGTCTGCCCGGCGGTTTCATGCACCGTGCTGGGTACGAACGACGCCGCGTTGATCCTCGCCGAGAAACTGCCGGAAATAGGCGTGCGCGTGCGCGGATTGGTGTCGGCGGATAAAACGATCGCCGGGGACGGTGCGCGCGCCGAACGGATCCAGAACCAAGGCGTGCCGATCTTCCAGGGCTACCGCGTCGATCGGGCGAGCGGCAATTTCCATCTCAAGGGATTGCGCCTGGAACCGGTCGGCGGCGGCGAGCGAGTGGAAACACCCTGCGATCTGGTGGCGGCCTGCGCACCCCTGTCGCCCAGTTGGGAGCTGGCCGCGCAGGCCGGGGCCGAGGTGCGTTACGCGCCCGAACTGCACGGTTTTGTCGTGCAGGTCGATGCGACCGGCAAAACCAGCGAGCCGACGTTGTGGACGACCGGCGAGATGTGGGGCGAATGCGCCGTCGATGAGGCGGTGCGTCGCGGCCGCGTCGCCGGCCTGGCCGCCGCCTTGGATGTGCACCCGAATGACGAGCGCCGCGCCGAACTGGCCGCGCTGATGGAGGCGTGAGATGCCGCGCAAAACTATCATCTGTCGCTGTGAAGACGTCACTGTGGAGGAAGTGCGCGAGGCGATCGCGCACGGCATGCGGGACATCGAATCGATCAAACGGTATCTCGCCGTCGGCACCGGTCCGTGCCAGGGCAAGAACTGTCTGGTTCACATCGCCGAAGTGCTGCGCGCCGAGGGCGTGCCGGTCGAGGACATTCATCCGATGATCAGCCGCCCGCCGTTGTCCTGGGCGCCGCTGGCCGCGTTCGCCGGCGAGAAAGAGGAGGACGCGCAATGAGCGGCCCGAAAACGATCATCATCGGCGGCGGCATCGTCGGCTTGAGCCTGGCGTGGAACCTGGCCAAGCGCGGCTGGAGCGACATCACAGTGCTCGATCGCGAGCACCTCAACGCGGGCGCGTCGGCGCGCTGCGGCGGCGGCGTGCGCAGCCAGTGGTCGACCGCCGACAACATCCGCATCATGAAGCGCTCGACCGAACTGTTCGAACGCTTCCCGGTCGACACCGGTTTCAACAACTGGTTCCGCCAGGGCGGCTACCTGTTCCTCGCCTACAACGATCAGCAGGCGGCGATGTTCGAGAAAAACAACAAGTTGCAACTGGAAAACGGCGTGCACACGCGGTTGCTCTCGCCCGGGCAGGTCAAAAAACTGGTGCCGGAAATCAGCACCGACGGCATGAAGCTGGGCATCTACCATCATCGCGACGGCGTGTGCTTCCCCTTCGCGATGGTCTGGGGCTACACCAAGGTTTGCGAGCAACTCGGGGTCAAGGTGCGCCCGTTCCACGAGGCAATCGACCTGGAGGTCCAGGGAGACAAAATCGCCCGCGTGGTTACGCCCAAAGGGAAGTTCGATTGCGACTTGGTCGTGCTTTGCGCGGCCGCGTGGTCGCCGCAAATCGCCGCGCATGTCGGCCTGGAGTTGCCCAACACGGCGGAAAAACACGAGGCGATCGTCACCGAGGCGCTGCATCCGTTCCTCGGACCGAACCTGATTCCGATGGACAGCGGGATGTACGTGGCGCAGACCATGCGCGGCGAAATTTACTCCTGCGTCGGTTTGGACAAGGAGCCGGCCAGCGATTACGAATCGACCTTCGCGTTCATCCAGAAGATCAGCCGCTTGCTGATCAAGCTCGTGCCGCGATTCTCCGGCGTCAAGCTGCTGCGGCAGTGGGCGGGTTATTATGACATCACGCCGGACACGAATCCGATCATCGGCTACGTCGAGAAGCCGACCAACTTCTACCAGTACCACGGCCTGATGGGCCACGGTTTCATGTTCGCTCCGGCCATGAGCGAGATGATCGCCGAGCACCTGGTCACCGGCACGCTGCACGAGGACCTGGCCAGCTACAACCTCAAGCGCTTCGAAACCGGCGGCCTGGAAGTCGAGCAGATGATCATCGGGTAGGCGAAAATCAAGGTAAGAAAACCGGGGCATGATCGTCGATCATGCCCTTGTTTTTTTTGACTAGGGATACTGATTGTCGTTACGACGGTAAACGTAAAATTCGACCGGTAGGGTCGATTTGTTCACAGTGACAAAGTGCAGCGGACTGCACCAATCCGTCGGGCCGCCGTAGCAATGATAATAGTAAACCACCGCCGTCCGGCGCTGTTCGTTTTCGTAAACGTTGCAGATTTCTATTGTTGCGCACAGACCGTCGGGGACGAAATCGACGATCATCAGCACCTGTTTGGCGTCGAAATCGACGGGGCACGGTTGAAACGCCGGATCGATGTAATAGTCCAGTGTTTCTTGATCTTCGATCACGACGGCGGTGAGTTCGGTGAGCGTCATGAACACGTCCCATTCGAAATCGGGTCCGCCCTGCATAGCCTGGCCGCTACATTCCAGTGTGGACGAGTCGATCGTTTCCCCGAGGCCGGTTTGCGGAACTTCCGCGCAGCTTTCGTATTCGACGTCGTCGAACAACGTTATGTTGTCCGTATCGTCGTCCACATCATCATCGGTATCGTCGTCCACGTCATCGTCGGTATCATCGTCGTCGTTGTCGTTGTCGTCCTCCACGTCATCGTCGATATCATCGTCGTCATCGCCGATATCGTCGTTGCAACAATCGTCATCTGTTGTGCCGTCGTCGTCATCGTCGGCCGAACATGAGACGAAGACCGGTGCGGCGATCAATAGAAGAAAACAGAGAGGCAAAACAAAGGCGAGGCTGATAATCCATTTGTCCATGACCACAACTCCCGATATGCGTTCATGACAAAACGATTATAGCAAATTATTTTACCGAATCCATCCGAAATAACGGCCCTGCCAATAGGCGAGCAAAAAGCCCACGCCGGTGTAGCGGTACGTCGGTCCGCCGCGCGGCGCGGTCAGGCCCACCGGCGACCAGGTCCACATGAATTCCTTGCCCGGCCGCTCGCCCATGTCGATCCAGGTGTCCTCGGGGAAGACGCGGTTGATCTTGCTGAACCACAGTCCGTTTTCCAGCAGGTCCGGATCGAAATCGACCAACTCGCCCAGCGCGCGCGCCGCGCCGGCCGCATCGGGCGAATGCCACTGGTGCGTGAAATTCTGGTAGCTGTTGCCGAACTGATACGAGCCGGTGTAAACGAACTCCTCGGCCCACCACCAGCGCCGCCACGCCCATTCGTCGTCGATGTACTCGAACAGGTGCGTCAAGCCGCTGTCCTTGAAATGCTGCTCGCCGAAATCGCGCAGCAGGTAGTGCGTCACGTAGTGGAATAGGATCGCCTGGATGTCCCAGTAGCGCGTGTAGGTGATTTCGTCGAAGGCTTCGCGATACTTTTCATCGCCGGTGATGTGATAGGCGATCATCAGAAAATCGGCGGCCAGTTCCGGCGCGGCGGCGAGATTCCCGTAGGTCGTCGGTTCGCCGGTGAACTCCGTGGCGCGCAAGCCGTTGGCCAGAATGTCGCCCATGATCGCCTCGGTCAGCGACCGCACTTCGGCGCGCTCGTCCTCGTCGGCGGCCAGATCGTAGAAGGTCGCCAGCCCGTTCAGGTAGCCCGAAAGCTGATCGACGCTGATGTCGCCGACCCAATACAGTTCCTTGTCCGGGTGTCGCCGCCAGCGCTTGAGCGTGGTTGCGCCCGGCTCCACCGGGTTGGTTTGCTCGTAGACGTAGCGTGTGTAGTTGCGCACGACCTCGCCGCGTTTGGGCGTCACGTCGGCCAGCCGCGCCACGGCCCGCCAGGCGGCGCGCACCCCGGCGTGGGCGTCCTCGCTGCCGGTCACCGCGTAATGATAGCTCTCGGCGGCCAGGTACAGGCCACTGAGCCAGCACGAATCCTCTTGCCAGGTGTTGTGATGGAAGTCGAGCGGATATTGTCCGTTGACCACCGTGGCCACCTGATCGTCGCGTAGTGTACGGTTGAGAATCTGCTCGCGCACGGCGACGGCCTTGGCGTAAAGATCCGGCTCCGGTACGGCCGAAATGCCGTGCAGCGAACCATCGGCGTTGCGGTAATAGTCCCAACCGAAACCGGCGTGGCCGTCGGCGGGAATTGTGATTTGTGATGCGATCGTCTCCGGCGCGGCCGGCCCGAAAGCGAGGCGCGTGCCTTCGTTGTCGCCCAGCGCGTCGTACAGATCGGCCTGCACGAACAGCGTCAGCGGACTGCCCGCCGCTTCGCGTGCGGTTTGCAACGCATGCAGGTCGCGCAACGCGTCGACCATATTGTTGATGTGATTGCCCATGCGGGTGGCCGCCAGCCCCAGATCGATGCCCGCCGCGTCGCATAGCTCGATCATCGCCCGCGCCCATTCGTCGCACGCCGCGCCGTCGTCGATGTCGTCGAGGTTGAAATGGATGTTCAGCCCTTCCTGAAAAAATTTTGCCGCCACCATGTGTTGTGAAACGCCCGGATAACGCAGCGTCAGCGCCGCGCGCCGGGTCGCTTTGGTCTGATGGATTTTCGCGGCGATCAGCGCGACCAGATCGCGCTCGTGCCGATCGGGCGCGGCGGTGAATTCGTAGGGCAGATAAAATCCGCGCAGGTTTTCGAACCCGCCGTAGCGCGCGGAAAGTTCGTCGATCAGCGTGGCGCAGCGTGCGTATTCGGGGGCGACCGGATCGTCGTAGTATTCGGCGACCATCCGCCCGGCGCTCAGGCCCAGGTACACGTCCATGTCGCGCTCACGGGCGAGGGTGAGGAGCGTTTGCAACGGGTCGTCGACGCTCGCGGTGATGAACATCGGATACGCATCGGAGGGGTAGGTCGCTTTGCCCGCGCGCAGGGTCCAGCGCCAGATGACGCCGCGCACGCCCAGTTCGTCCATCGCCTCGAATTCGGCCTGCATCTCGGCGGCGGATTTGTCGAGCCAGTAGATCGGATCGACAAACACCAGATCCAGCGGGAGCGCGGGCGGCCCGACGGTATCGTCGTCGCTGTCGTCATCGTCGTCATCGATATCGTCGTCGGTTGCATCGTCGTCGGGCGCTTTGCTCTCGTCTTGGTCATCATTGTCATCGTCATCGTCGCCGCATGACGCGCACGAAACGAGCAGCAGCAAAACCAGAAGCAACCACGGGAAGCGCCGCCGGTTCATCGCGCACCTCCCGCCGTGCAGTAGATGTCCCAGTCGCCGTTGCGGTAATCCTGCCAGACCAGCAGGCCGCCGTCCGCGGCGGGCCAGTCGCGTTGCGTGATGCCCGGAAAATCGTCCGCCTGCTCGCCGTCCGCCGGCCACGTCCACGGCCCCGCCAGCGGGCGCGCCAGCCGTCGGATGGTGAAATCGCCGACCTCGCGATCGTCCGACCAAACGATGATCAGTTCGCCGTCGTGGATATCCAATGCCGCGTTTTGCTGATTGTGCAGCGGGTCCTCGTTGACGCGAAATTGTTCGCTCCAGCTAGCGCCGCCGTCGGTGGAATAGGCCGCGTATACGTCGTAGCACGTACCCGAATCGTACACCAACGTCGGGTCCTGCCCGAGATCCGATTCCTCCGCGTCGGTCCAGGTGACGAAAATCAGATCGTCCTGCGCGATCGCTCGCGGGTACATTACGAAGTGCGGATCGTCCGTGTCGTTGAGCCGCTGCGGTTCCGACCAGCTTTGTCCCTGGTCGTGGCTGACGCTGGTCCACACACGCCAGGAGCGGTCGCTCCACACGACCGCCGCGCCGTCGGGCAGCGCCGTCACGTGGGGATGAAAGGTGAAGACGTCGTCGGCGAGGTTGAGCGTCACAGCGTCGCTGAAGGTCTGCCCGCCGTCGTCGCTGACCGCGACCTTCACGTCCCAACGTACGCCGTTGTCGGCCGAAGTCGTGCGGCTGTTGTCGTTCCACACCGCGTAGAGCACGCCTTCGCCGTCCACCGCCAGCGCCGGATCAAGCTGCGTGGCGGCGGTGACCGTGTTGATCAACACCGGCTCGTCGAAGGTCGCGCCGTGATCGTCCGACGCGGCCAGGTACAGATCGTATTGTTCGTCGCGGTAATCGGCCCAGGCGACGTACAGCGCGCCGTCGGGTCCGGTCGCGAGGGCGGGCATCTGCTGATCGGCCGCCGAAGCCGCATAGGGCACAACGGATGCGGCGAAGGTCTGCCCGCCGTCATCGCTGTGCGCCACCCGCACATCCCACTGAAATTGCGAATAATCTTGGTACGCGACATACACGTGCACATCGTCGACCGCCAAGGCCGGTTCGACCTGGCTGTGCAAGGTGACGTCGTTGACGCGAACATCGGCCCACAACGTCCCGGCAAGAGTCAGGATGAGCAGTAATATCAATAACTTGTTCATGGAATCCTCGGCCGTTGCCATCTCGAATAGCCACGATCTTAACATAGCGGGCAACTTTGGCAATACGATTCGTGTCCCACAGGACATGGGGAACCCCTATGCTCTGTTGCATCGCGAGCGCGGAAAGCTTATAGAGAACATGGGTAATATTATCCGTACCCCGGAGGGATTGGTTTGCCCGAAAGTTGGCGCGACCACATGCGAAAATACAAGGACCGCTGGATCGTTGGTCTCAGCGTCGTCCTATCGCTGCTGGTGCATGTGGGCGTCATCGTTTTCTTCCTGTACGGCGGTTTCGTCTTTCAGGGAGGCGGTGAGCCGCAAACCATCGACTTCGATCTTTCGCAACTTGACGCCGAGGCGTTGAGCCGCATGACGCCCGAGGACGATCCGGAGCGACTGCACTTCGAGCGCTTCCAGGGCAATCAGCGGATTCCGCAACGGGCCGACGCTTACGGCTTCCAGGATAACGACGCCGGCCGCACCACGCACCGCGCCGATCAACCGATCGAGGATATTCAGAATCGCCGGGGGCCGCGCGGTCCGGGTCAGGGCATGCCGCGCCCCGGCGGGCGTCGCTTGCCGAAGATCCCCAAAGTGGGCGAGGGCGTGGGCGTGGAAAGCGAACACGGCGCCGGTGGGCATTCCGATCCGGTGGCGCCCGGCAAGCCGCGCAGCGTCGACCAGATGATCTCGCGCGCCGGGCTGCCGGCCAATCCGGGCGGTGGGGGCGACGGCGCGGTCAACGCGTACAATCCCAACGTCGGCGAAGCGGGCGACGCGCTGTCGATCTCGACGCGCGAATACAAGTACATGGCCTATTTCGCCCACATGAAGGAAAAGATCGAGATGGCCTGGGTTTACCCGCAGGCCGCACAGCAGATGGGCCAGCAGGGAATGGTTACGTTGCGTTTCACGGTGATGAAATCCGGCCAGGTGCACAACGTCAGCGTGATCCGCACCAGCGGCTATCAGTTGCTGGATCGCTACGCGATGAAAGCGGTCAAGGAAGCGCATTTCAACCCAATGCCCGCCCATTGGCCGGACAAGCAATTGACCATCTCCGCCAATTTCATTTACTACCTGATCGGCGCCCGCTCGGTGCAGTAATCATGCTTGACAGAAACGGGTTGCGGAGTATCGTTAACGGCCTTATACATTGTGCCGGGTGAATGCCCGACGTACACGGGAAAAATCCAATGACAAATGGAGGAAATACGGTGGCTAAAAAGATTATTATCGCGTTATTCGTGATCAGCGTACTGTTCCTGGGCTTTACCGTCGGCCGGTACACGAACTTCCTGCCGATGACCAAGGCCAGTTGGGCGGCCAAATCCAATTCCGAGTTCGCCAAATTGGACGAAACCGAATCGGCGTTGGCGCTGGCCATTGCCGCGTCGAGCCCGACCATCGCCAAAGAGATGATCAAGAATCTCAAGCGCGGCAACATCACCAAAGACGCGATGCAGAACGTCTGGCAGATGGTGCAGAAAGCCGGCATGGGTCAGGGCGCAGGCAAACAGCAGCGCGCAGGCAACGAGCGGCCGACCTTCGAAGAAGAGATGAAAGACATCAAGGAATTCTCGGTCGAAAAAGACGCGTTCACCCACGGCGCGAAAGATGCCCCGATTAAAATCGTGGTGTTCACCGAATTCCTTTGCCCGTTCTGTTCACGGGTGGACCCGGTCATCTCCAATGTTGCCAAGGAATACGGCGAGAAAAAAGTCAACGTGACCTTCCAGACCTTCGTCGTGCACGGTGAAAAAGCCGCCTTCTGGCACCGTTTCGCTTACGCCGCCGGCAAACAGGGCAAGTTCTTCGAAGTGGCCGAAAAACTGTTCGCCACGCAGAAAGAATGGAACCGCAAGCAGGGCGACGAGGCCTTTACCGACGTCATCGAGCCGATGTGCAAGGAATTCGGTCTGAACCTCGCCAAGATCAAGAAGGATATGGAAAGCGACGACGTCAAGAAGATGATCGACCAGGAATCGTCGCTCGCCCGCGAACTGGGCGTGCGCGGTACGCCGCACGTGTTCATCAACGGCCGGTCGTTCCGCGGCGCGCGCGACGAAGCCTTCTACAAGAAAGTCATCGACCAGTTGCTGAGCGAGAAATAAACAACATCAACCAGGGGAGACGATCATGACGCTGAAAGTCTACAACACGATGGGCCGCCGCAAAGTCGAGTTCGCACCGCTCGAAACGGGCAAGGTGCGCATGTACGTCTGCGGAGTCACCGTGTACGACCAGTGTCATATCGGCCACGGGCGCAGCGCGGTGGTCTTTGACGTGATGTTCCGCTACCTGCGGCATCTCGGTTTCGAGGTGACCTACGTGCGCAACTTCACCGACGTCGACGACAAGATCATCGCGCGCGCCAACGAACGCGGCATCTCGACCAAGGAACTGTCGGAACAGTACATCGACGAGTTCTACCTCGACATGGATGCGCTTAACGTGCTACGCCCGACCATCGCTCCCAAGGCGACCGAACATATCGCGCAGATCATCGACACCGTGCGCAAGCTGGAGAAAAACGGCTACGCCTACAACAACAACTACTACCTCCCGGACGGGACGCACTACCCGCG
>CALBTQ010000283.1 GCA_937967875.1 uncultured Pseudomonadota bacterium | reverse complement strand
CCACCGAGATCTACACTCTTTCCCTACACGACGCTCTTCCGATCTAGGCGTTCGAAGTGAAATCCGGCTATCGGCGCGACGAGGTGATCGGGCGCTCGATCGCCGAGTTGAATTTCTGGGAGAACGAAACGCGCCGGGAGGAAATCGTCAAGCAGATTCTGGCGAAACAGTACGTCACCGACATGGAAGCGAGTTTCCATACGCGTAGCGGCAAACAACTGGTGGCGTTGTTTTCCGGCGGCATCATCGAAATCGGCGGCGAGCAATGTTTGCTGACCGTGTTGCGGGACGTCACCGAACTCAAACGCAACGAGGAAGAACGCAAGAAACTGGAAATCCAATTGCGGCAGGCGCAAAAGATGGAAGCCATCGGGCGCCTGGCCGGGGGCATTGCGCACGACTTCAACAACCTGTTGACCGGCATTATCGGCAACATCGACATGGCGATGCTCGATTGCCCGAGCAGCCTGGCGGACTACCTGAACAACGCCAACGAAACGGCGCGGCGCGGTGCGGATTTGGTGCGGCAGTTGTTGACCTTCTCGCGCAAGAGCCAGACCGATTACCGGGTGATCAATCCCATCGAGATTTTCAGCGAAGTCAACCGGATGCTGCGCGAAACGCTGGACAAACGCATCGCGCTCAAGAGCCGCATCGATGCGGCGACCTGGCCGATCAAGGCCGACGCCACGCAGATCCACCAGGTGATCATGAACCTGTGCATCAACGCGCACGACGCGATCCAGGAAATGCTGGAAGGCGACGGGCGACGCTGGGACGATTTTTTCCTGTTGATCGAAATGGGCAACGCGGAAATCGACCAGGCCTATTGCCAGATTTATCCCTAC
Organism: uncultured Pseudomonadota bacterium; assembly: GCA_937967875.1. Taxonomy (GTDB): domain Bacteria; phylum Lernaellota; class Lernaellaia; order Lernaellales; family Lernaellaceae; genus CALBTQ01. Next base: position 3,970 of record CALBTQ010000283.1, on the reverse strand, counting down.
GCCAAACCCGGTCAGTACATGTACATCAGCATCACCGACAACGGACCGGGCATGGACGACGACACGCGGCAGCATTTGTTCGAACCGTTTTTCACGACCAAAAAAATCGGCAAGGGCACCGGGCTGGGGTTGGCAACCGCCTTCGGCATCATCAAACAGCACCGAGGATGGATCAACGTGTATAGCCGTCCCGGGGCCGGCTCGACCTTCCGCCTCTACCTGCCCCGCAGCGACGAAAAAATCAACGAGGGCGTTTGTTCATCCGCCGACCAGGACACGCCCGGCGGCACGGAAACGATATTGCTGATCGACGACGAAGATGTCATCCGCAAACTGGGCAAGGCCATTCTGGAGCGCAAGGGTTACACTGTGCTGTTGGGCTGCGACGGTCGTGACGGGCTGGATGTTTTCTGCCGCGAACAGGAGAACATCGACCTGGTGATTCTCGATCTGACCATGCCGCACCTTTCGGGGTTGGAAGTGCTGCAGCAAATCAATCTGGTGGCGCCGGCAACAAAGGTCATCATGTCCAGCGGTTATACCGACCAAAAACGCGCGGACAAACTGCGCCGCCTGGGCGCGGCCGGTTTCGTCGCCAAGCCCTACAACATAAAACAATTGGCGGAAAGCGTGCGGCAGATCCTCGATCAGGACGTTCCCGATAAATCGCAAACGGCCTGATCCTCATCGGCGAAATAGCAGCAATTCAACTTGTAGTTGCAGGTGGCGGCGCAAGCGCGCATCACATCGCGAATTTTTTGTGCGCGTTCGCCGTTCCAGATAACGGCCGGATCGTCGTCGATCGTGCCGATCGCGCCGTGCCGTTCGCACAGTTGAATGTTGCCCTCGACGGTCACCTGCAGCATGTTGTGCATCGCCAGACAGGGATAGGACGCGCCCAACTCGCGCGGATCAGTGAAGTAACGCCGCCACATGGCGAATTGCGAGTACGGATTGTTGATCTTCGCGCCGTCGCGCTTGAGCGCCTCCAGGTTGTCGATGGTCGAGAGGACGACGTCCAATTGCTCGCGCGTACGCGGCCACAAGGGGCTAAGTTGGAAGAAATCCTCGGACCAGCCGCGGGCCAGCGTCGGCACCACCGCCTGAAACTGCATGACGCCGAAGCCGGGCATCTGACGCAGGATGCCCACCAGTTCGGGCAGGCTGTGCGCGTTGAGCGCATGAACGACCATCACCGTATTGACGTTCAAGTCGTTGTTGTGGGTCAGGTAATAAATGATATCCAGAATGCCGGCATACAGGCCCGGTCCGTTGCGCAGCCGGTCGTGCAGTTCGCCCACGCCGTCCAGCGACAGGTTGATGACCTCGACGCCCGCGTCAAGCAGACGCTTGACGCGCTCGACGTTGAGCAACGCGCCGTTGGTGTTGAGCACCGGGATATGGCCGATCTGCGAGATCTTCGCCACGTAATCGTAGATGCGCTTGTGCATCAGCGGCTCGCCGCCGGTGAGGATGAACATCAGCGGATCGGGCAGCCACGCGCCGAGCCGCTCGAAGAAGGCGAGCAACTTTTCGGGCGGCGCCTCCTCGGCCTGCGAAGAGGGCACCTGACACATGTCGCAAAACAGGTTGCAGCGCAACGTCACGTTGATATTGACGACCCGCGGATAGCCTTCGCGTCGATAATCGAAGTAGTTGTAGGGATGCGGTTTCGTTTTGTTCGGCACTCGCTGCGCTCCTTTTGCCCACGCTTAGCGAGTATAGCCACACGGCGCGGCAACGACAAGACAAACCGGCTCGTCGATCACGCTTCGGTGATTTTGGTGATGAAGTTGCTGACGATGTCGTGGCGGAATTCCTCGCCGTAGGTGAAGCCGCCACGCTCGCCGACCTTGCCGGCCCAGGCTTTGATGTACATTTCCAGCGCCGGACGGTAGTTGTCGCGGTCGAGCATGTCCAGCTTGTCGGCATCGACGCCCGCGGCGGTCAGGCTGAGGCGAAAATCGTCGATGGTCAGTTTCATCTGGCTGTCGTGCGCGCACAGCGCTTCGATCTTCACGTTGATGTATTCGGTGATGTCCACGATCTTGTTCACCTCGCGCGGGCTTTTGGCGAAGTAGTAGTACTCAGGCACGACGTGCGGCTGCAATCCCTCGGCGCGGATGTGCTCGGGATGGTACAACGGCAGATGGGCGAAGCCGGCCGCTTCGACGGCGGCCATACCGACCACGCGATGATCCGGGTGCGATTCGTACGGCGCCCACGGATCGAAGGTCATCACGGTGTAGGGCTTGATCGTACGCACGAAGCGCATGAACTTTTCGCGAACCTCGTTGAGCGGAGTATCGTTGAGGAAGCCGTCGGGGTATTCGAGGAAGAATATTTCCTTCTTGCCGATGATCCGCGCCGCCTCGCGCGCTTCGCGATCGCGGCTTTGGGAAATCAGCTCGGCGGCTTCCAGCTCGAAGCTGCCGCGCTCGTTGTTGGTGGCGATCACTTCGTAAACGGCCCGTCCCTGTGCGGCGAAACGGGCGATGGTGCCGCCGCAAAAGAATTCCGCATCGTCCGCGTGCGCGGTGAACAACAATACCGGCCCTTTGTTCATCTCATTCCCCATGTGCGAGTTTCGAGGCACTATAAACGTTTTCGCACCGACCAACAAGGATCTACCCGTCCGCCATCCGGCGATTTCAAGATATTTTCACCATTCATTTCCCGCCCGTTTCCCAACAGTGAACGGAGAAGATAATGGGTTTATTTTCAAAGAAAATTCCTGGAAGCACGCCAAGGGCGCACCTTGACACTCGCCGACGCCACCGCCTATACTTTGCGGGCACGAATGATGCGTTAAACAAAGTCAATTCACGATCTTGGAGTACCAATGCGGAAGTATTGCCTGCTCGTACTTGTGGTTTGTCTCGTCCTTTCGGCGCTCGTCGCCCATGCCGACAGCCTCGACAGCCTGATGGGCTGGCCCTACAACCTCCCGTTGACCCCCGGCTTGAATTACTCCACCTGGAATCCCATCGGCGTACAGCCGATCGCCCGCCGCGTCAACAATCTGGTGTATCCGGTGTTCGGTCTGCCGGCGCTGGTCGAACCGGGCGAAACGTTGCGTATCATAGTGAAATATCCGAACGGTGCGGTTTATCTCGATCCGCGGGAATGGCAGGTGCGCCTGACCACGAACTTCCAGAATCCGTTCGACGCCTATGCCGAAGTCGGCGACGCCGTGCGGCAGAATTATGACATGACCGTGCTTGCGGTCGAATACGACATGGCGTCATCCACCTATCATCTGACCTGCGAAGTGCCCTGGGGCGCGCCGGAAGATCTGTTCAGTTTGATGGTCGCCACCGACGACATTCTCGATTATCAGCCGGCATGCATTAAGGTGATCGAGGAAAAAGGCGACACGTTCACCTTTGCGCACCTGTGCGACATCCAGGTGGACGACGTAACCGGTCTGGCATTAAGCAACCAACTGAACAACGGCGCGTATCCCATTGACGGCGATAAAACAAGCGCTGAAGCGATTTTCGAAAATCAGATGCTGCGCGAATTGCCGTTGCTCAATCCGGATTTCGCGCTGGTGACCGGCGACCTGGTCGTGGGTCTGCACTACGAGTCGGAAATCGAATACTACGTGCACATCTCGCAACAGACCAAAGTGCCCTTGTTCATGGTGCCGGGCAATCACGACGGCTACAGCTATTTCAATTGGACGCCGACCCTGCAGCAGGACGGCGAGGAATATTACGCGCGGACTCTCGGCCCGCTTTACTACAGCTTCACGGTTGGGCCGTTGCACTTCGTGATGATCAACAGTTACGACGGCACGCCGATTCGCCGTTCGGCAGGCCAGATGGCGGTGGCCTCGCCGGTCGACAATTGGGGCGGCTTCCTGAGCGAGGAACAACTCGGCTGGATTGCGCGCGACCTGGATGAAGCCGACGACGCCGGAGATCGGAAGAGCGTCGTGTAGGGAAAGAGTGTAGATCTCGGTGGT
>CALBTQ010000282.1 GCA_937967875.1 uncultured Pseudomonadota bacterium | reverse complement strand
CTTCGCCGAGGCGGTGCCGTCGCTTTGGACGATCAAAAGAGCCGTCGACCTGGCCAAGCCGACCAACGTGACCAACTTCGGCCGCCTCGATCAGCAGCTCATCGACTATTACCGGCGCGACCTCGCCGCCGGCCGCCTCACGCGCGAGGACGCCGGCGAACTGCTCGAAGAGCTGTTGTTGAAAGTTATGGCGCAGAACATCCGCCCCGAATCGAACATCCTGGGCAACTTCTATCATCGCTACCTGGGCTCGTCGCCGGTGACCATCGGCGGGCTGCGGCCCGACGGCAAGGACGGCGCAAACGAGCTCACCGAATTGATCATGCTGGCGGCGCATCGCGCGAAGGCGGTCACCAACATCGCGGTGCGCATCGGCGAGAAAACGTCCCCTTCGCTGTTGCAAACGCTCGCCGGGTATTTGCACGAAGGCACGTCCAGCTACTCGGTGTTCAACGACGAGATCATGATTGAGGCGATGCGCCGACGCGGTTTCGCCGAACGCGACGCGCGCGACTACGCGATCATGGGCTGCGTCGAGGCGACCTGCCCGGGGCGCACCGGCAGCATGAGCGCCAACGCGCTGCAACTGGCGCGGCTGCTGGACATCACGCTGCGCAACGGCGATTCGGCCACGATGGCCGGGCTCATTCGCGACGAGGGTTTGCGCACCGGCGATCCGGATGCCTTCGCCGACTTCCCGCAACTGCTCGACGCCTTCGTCAAACAGGCCGACCATTTCGTGCGCAAGATCGTCGCCGGATCGAACCTGCGCGACATGCTTTACGAACATCGTCTGCCCGCACCGCACCTGTCGGCGTTCACCGCGGGCTGCCTGGCGACCGCGCGCGACGTGACCGCCGGCGGCGCGCGTTACGACCTGGCCGGCGTTTCGATGATCAACTCGCTGGCCAACGTCGTCGATTCGCTGCTGGTGATCAAGAAACTCGTCTACGAGCGGCGCGTGCTGACCGTGCGCGAACTGCTCGCGGCGATCGACGACAACTTCGTCGGCCACGAACACGTCCGGCAGATGATCGAGCAGGTGCCCGGCAAATGGGGCAACGGCGACGTCGAGTGCGACGCGCTGGCCCGCGACTTCGCGCAACGCCTGTTCGCGCTGACCTACGCGCATCGCTCACACAAGGGCGCGCCGTTCGTCGTGTACATCATCAGCATGATCACGCACACGATCGACGGCCGCTTGTCGATCGCCGGGCCCGACGGCCGCCGCGCCGCCACGCCTTACGCGGCGAGCTGCAATCCCTACAACGTCGAGCGCGCGGGGGTGACCGCCGTGCTGCGCTCGGTCGCCTCGCTGCCCTTCGCCGACGTGCTGGGCAGCGCGGTGAACATCAAGTTTCATCCCAGCGCCATCGGCGCCGACGCGGCCGGGCGGGAAAAATGGGCCGCGCTGGTGCGCACCTATTTTCAGCTCGGCGGCGCGCAACTGCAGCCCACGGTGGTCGACGGCCGCATGCTGCGCAACGCGCAAATCGAACCGGAAAAGTACCGCGACCTGATCGTCAAGGTCGGCGGCTACAGCACCTATTTCGTGGACCTGGGACGGGAGATTCAGCAAGAGGTGATCGACCGCACGGAGCATCGATGAACGAGGAGGAAAACGCATGCGCGCTTTGGTGACCGGCGCGGACGGCCTGCTGGGCAGTCATTTGGTGCGTCGCTTGCTGGCGAACGGGATGGACGTGCGTGCCTTCGTGTTGCCCGGCGAGGTCGCTCCGGTGCTCGCCGGTCTGCCGTTGGAATGTTTCACCGGCGACCTGCTCGACGCCGACGCCGTGCGCCGCGCGGTCGAAGGCTGTGCGCTGGTGTTTCATTGCGCGGCGATCACCGACCTGTGGGCCGACGCCCAAATCGTGCGACGGGTCAACGTCGAGGGCACGCGTTATGTGCTTGACGCCTGTATCCAGGCGGGCGTGCGCCGGTTGATCTTCGTCGGCTCGGCCAGTTCGTTCCAGTTCGGCACGCGCGAACGGCCGGGCGACGAAAGCGGCGCGTTCCCCCGTGAATATGAAAGCGTCGCTTACATGGCCTCGAAACATCGGGCGATGAAGCTGGTGCGCGAATACGTCGCCGAACGCGGGCTGGACGCGGTGATCGTCGCGCCCACGTTCATGCTGGGCGCGCACGACTTCCGCCCGAGTTCGGGCGAGTTGATCCGGCAGTTCGTGCGACGCGGGATGCCCTTTGTTTCCAAGGGCGGACGCAATTTCGCCTGCGCCGACGACGTGGCCGCCGCGCTGGTCGCCGCCGCCGAAAAAGGCCGACGCGGCGAGGTCTACCTCGCCGGCGGCTGCAACCTGAGCTACCGCGAATTTTTCGCCAAGGTCGCCGGCGTCGTGGAGGGAACGCGTCCGCCGCGCTTCACGCTGCCGTGCCCGGTGATCGTCGCGGCGGGCGCGGGCGGATCGTTGATCGGGCGGCTGACCGGCAAACGCGCGGCGCTGAACCTGACCGTTGCCCGCCTGTCGACCGTGGGCACGTACTACAGTTCGGCCAAGGCGATCCGCGAATTGGGCCTGCCGCAAACGCCGATCGAAACGGGTATCGAACAAAGCGTGCGCAGTTTGTATGACTTCGGGCATCTGCCGTGAGGGGAACGATGAACGCGATGAACGACAAGGTTGCTTTGATCACCGGCGCCAGCCGCGGCGTCGGCCTGGCCACCGCGCGGGCTCTAATCACGCGCGGCGCGAAGGTGGCGATCACCGCGCGCGGCGAGGGACGCTTGCGCCAAGCGGAAGAGGAACTGCGCGCGCTGGGCGGCGAGGTGCTGGCCGTGGCCGGCGACGTGGGCGATCCGACCGCCGCCGCGTCGATGGTCGCCGCGACGCTCGAACGTTTCGGACGGTTGGACATTCTGGTCAACAACGCCGGCGTGTCGATGCGCGGCCGCTTCGACGAACTCTCGCCGGAGGTTTGCGAGCAGGTGATTCGCACCAACCTGATGGGCGCGGTGCTGATCACCCGCGCGGCGATCGACGCAATTACGGCCGCGCGCGGACACGTGCTGTTCATCTCGAGCATCGCCGGTCTGTTCGGTCTGCCCGGCGCGTCGACCTACTGCGCGAGCAAGGCGGCGCTGAGCGCGCTGTGCGAATCGCTGCGGCTGGAGTTGGGACCGAAGGGCGTGCACGTGGGCGTGGTGCATCTGGGCTTCACCGAGCACGATCCGGAAAAGCGCATCCTGGCCGCCGACGGCACGCCGGTGCCGCCGGATCGTCCGGCGCATCACACGCAGGCGCAGGCGGCCGACTTGATCCTGCGCATGATCCAGCAGCGCAAGCGGCGGTTGATCATGACCCCGGCCGGCGTGGCGGGCTGGCTCGCTTACCGCCTGTCGCCGGGGTTGGTCGAGCGGGCGATTCTGATGGCGCAAGCGGGCAACTGGGGCGTGTACCGCCGCTTCGCCTGAACGCGGAAATTTGTGGGCTTACGTTTTCAATAACAGGAGGAACCGATGGGATTCACCAAGACCAGTGACGAATTGGCGCGCTACTTTGATTTCGGTGCGAGGCAGTTCGTCGGCGCGCAAATGATGGGGGTGATGTTTCAGACCAAACCGGAGATCGTCACGCGGTTGTTGCCGCCGCCGTTGGAGCCCACGGGCATGCCCGGCGGTTTGATTTTCATCGCGCAGTACCCGGAAACCAACCTCGGGCCGGGCTATCGCGAAGCGGCGCTGTACTTGAATTGTCAGTACGCGGGCGAGATGGGCACGTAC
>CALBTQ010000281.1 GCA_937967875.1 uncultured Pseudomonadota bacterium | reverse complement strand
GATCGTATTCGGTGACTGGAGTTCAGACGTGTGCTCTTCCGATCTGCGGAGGCTTCTGCCGCCGGATGAATTCGAGCGCGTGATGTCCATCGAAATCAACGATCTTGGTTTCGGTTTCGATCAGTTCGGCATGGAAAAGGAATCGGCGATCATCGCTTATTCGCTGGCCCGGTACGTGCACAAATACTGGTTCCGCGTGGAGAGTGAAGGGCATGAGCACGTTCCGATTAAAGGCCCGGCCATTCTGGCTTCCAACCACAGCGGCGTGCTGCCGATCGACGCGGTGATGGTTTGCGTCGACGTGGCCATCAAGTTGACCAAACCGCGCGTGGTGCGGGCGGTGGTCGACAACTTCGCCGGCTTCCTGCCGTGGGTCAACGTGTTTTTCTATCGCGTGGGGCAGGTGGTGGGCGCGCGGCGCAACTTCATCGACCTGTTGCACTCGGGCGAAATCTGCGCGGTGTTTCCCGAGGGCACGCGGGGCATCGGCAAGCCGTTCTCGCAACGCTACAACCTAGTCAAATTCAACGTCGGTTTCATCGAACTGAGCCTGACGACCAAAACGCCGATCGTGCCGGTGGCGGTCGTCGGCGCGGAGGAGCAAGCGCCGATGCTGGGCAACCTCAAGCCGCTGGCGCGCCTGTTGGGCTTCCCGTATTTTCCGATTACGCCGTTGTTCCCGCTGTTGGGTCCGTTGGGCTTCATTCCATTGCCGACGCAGTATCACATCCGCTACGGCAAGCCGATCGAATTTTACCGGGAGTACGGACCGAAGACCGTCAACGATCCGGAGGCCGTGCGCATGTTGGCCGACAAGGTGCAACTGGTCATTCAAGATATGGTCAACCATCAGTTGGAGAGCCGCAGTTCCGTTTTTGGCTTCGGGGAGGATGAACGAGATGACCGCCAAAGCGCGTCGAACTAACGGACGCCAGAAACGTTCGGCGAAGAAGAATATTCTGATCACCGGCGTGACCACGAGCATCGGCCGCAACCTGGTCAATCATCTGCTCAACGATCCGCGCGTCGGGGTGATCTTCGGCGTCGCGCGCAGCGACAAGCCGTACTACTTCATGGATCTGCCGCCGAACAAATTCGTCTATCGCTCCAGCGACATTCTCAAGTACCGCGAGTTGAAAAACCTGTTTTTATCGAAGACGTTCCGCAACGCGAAAATCAACACGGTCATTCATCTCGCATTTCAGAACCGGCCGATTCCCGGCGAGGATACGCACCGCTTGAACGTCGAGGGCACGCGCGACCTGCTGGGCAAATGCATCGAAACGCCGGGCATCACCAAGTTCATCTTTAAAAGTTCCGACGTCGTTTACAAACTGCTGCCGCACAACCCGACGATGCTCGACGAAAACGCCGACCTGAATTTCGATCCCAACGCCGACCAGTGGATCAAAGACCGCGTCGACGCCGATATGATCTGCCGTGCGTACATGGACAATCGCAACGTGAACATCGTCATTTTGCGCATGAGCAACATCATCGGGCGCAACATTGACGGGCAACTCAATGCCTACTTCGACAGCAAGCCGATGCTCAAAACGCTGGGCTTCAATCCGATGGTCAACCTGCTGCACATGAAGGACGTCATCCAGGCGATCACCCTCGCGCTGATGAAAGACATCCAGGGCATTTACAACATCGCCGGTCTGGACACCGCGCCGATCACCACCTTCGCGCAGCTCAACGGCTCGACGGTGCTCAGCCTGCCCGAGCAGTTGCTGGCGCCGGTCAATTGGCTGCAGCGCAAGCTGGGGCTGACGCATTATTATTACAGCGTGGATAAGGAGCGGCAGAAGTACACCGCGTTGCTGGATATTTCCAAGGCGCGCCGGGAACTTGGCTACAAACCGCTGGGGCGCATCGAGTTCTGATTATTTGCTGCCGCCCACGCGCGTACCGGCGTAGGAGTATTCCAGAATCTCGCAGGCTTCCAGGTACAACTCGCCGGTCAGCTCTTCTTCCGAAAACTCGCCGATGAACGTGCCGAAGGCGGGTTCGTTGCAGCGGATGTCCTGGAACGCGATGTCCAGTTCGAGGATGTCGTCGGTGAGCGCGCCGGTTACTTCGGAATAGAATACGCCCAGCGTTACGCCGGTCACGACGTTGTTTTCGTCGATGTTGAGCTTGAAGTACATCGGATCGCCGGCCGGATCGGGCGAGGGGCCGGCGAACACGTAATCGTACAGGTCCCAGTTCTCTCCGGCGATTTCTTCTTCGCCGAAAATGTGCCAATCGCAGGCGGTCAACGTCAGCAGGGAAAGCAACAGGATCGACAGCAAAACTCTCTTCATCGCTAAAACTCCTCGCTTGAACGCGAAGAGATTAGCCAACCTGTCAGCGCTTGGCAAGTATGGTAAGATCGGTCGTCACTTTTTCAGGGGGATCTCATGGCAACGCGCAGAACACAGGTATTGTTGTTGGTCGTCGCCTTGTTGATGGCGATCAATATCGTGGTCACGGTGGTGGATTGGCTGGTCGATCCGCCGGAGGCGCAGGCCGATATCGTGGCGGGCAAGAACTGGTTCACCACCACCGGAGCGGACGGGCGCACGGTGTATCTGTGGCAGTACGTGACCAGCGGCCCGACCGGCGAAAGCGCCCGCGGCGAGGTCATTTACTACGGCCAGATCAACGCCGGCGGCAAATGGATCGAGAATAAGCAATGAATGCCCGGCGTATTCTTTTATCGATCCTATTGTTGTTCGCCGTGATCGGCTGCGCCGGCGATGATGACGATGACGACGACGATGACGATACCGGCGCGACCGATGACGATGCCGTCGACGACGACACGGCGGACGATGACGCGGTCGATGACGACACCGGCGACGACGATGTCGTGGACGATGACACGCTCGACGACGACACAGTCGATGACGATACCGTGGACGACGACACGCTCGACGACGATACCGACGAGCGCACGCCGCATTTCACCGACGACCTCGGCCGCGAGGTGATCGTGCACGGCGTCAACTACATGGGTCTCGAATACGGCGGCTTCGATCACACGCAGGAAGACTACGATCGCATCGCCGCTTGGGGCTTCACCCACGTGCGTTTGCCGATCAGTTGGAAGTACATGGAACCGGAGCCGGGCGTCTGGACCACCGATTATCTGACCGAAACCGTGGCCGGCGATCTGGACATGGCGCAAAACGCCGGGCTCCAGGTGATTCTGGACATGCACCAGTGGCAGTGGTGCAGCGCGTTCGGCGGCAACGGCTCGCCCGATTGGGCCTGCGAGGGGCTGTACCCGGCGGGCATCATGGGCATGATGATGTATGCGGCCGATTTCTGGTATGGCGACCTGCACGAGCACTGGGCGCAGGCGTGGCGGCTGACCTGGGAGACGATCGGCGACCATCCGGCCATATGGGGTTATGATTTATTCAACGAACCATGGGCAGGGCTGTACACGATTCTTCCCGCCTTCGAGCTGGAAGTGTTGCAGCCTTTCTACGAGGGGTTGATCGTCGACCTGCGCGAGGCTGGCGGCGAGCAGTGGGCGCTGATCGAACCGCAGATGTCGCGCGACTTTCTGCCGCTGTATTTGCAGCCGATCGACGACGAGAGGACCGGCTACGCGCCGCACCTGTACACCTGCCAGACGGCCATTGCCGGCGTCGGCTATTGGTGTGGGGAGTTTTTCGTCGAGCAGGATATGCGCATGACCGACAAGCAACGGCGGCGCCTGGGCATGCCCACACTGGTCGGCGAGTTCGGCATCACCACCGACGCCGAGGGCCTCGAAGAGTGGATGCACGACAGCGTCACCGCGCACGATCGCTACGGATATTCCGAAACGGTCTGGTGCTATCACCGCGACGACAACGGTTGGGGGCTGCTGTACGCCGACGGCACGGAAAAGGAATTTTATCTACGCTATCTGCTGCGACCGTATCCGCGCGCGGTTGCCGGACACATCGAGTCGTACGCGTTCGATTTCGACTCGCGCGAGTTCACGCTGACCTTCACCGACGGCGACGCGCAAGGCGACACGGAGATCTTCGTTCCCGCGCGGCATTA
>CALBTQ010000280.1 GCA_937967875.1 uncultured Pseudomonadota bacterium | reverse complement strand
CTAGTAACAGTCGATTTCTCGTACACACCACCCCCTTCCGCGGTGGGGCCGGCGACTCCGTGCCGGCGCGGTTATTCTACGATCTGTGCCGAGGTCGGCTCGACGAATTCGCAATTACCATCCTAGCCCCACCCTATCCGGGCGCGATACTGTGCGAAAACATGGACGGCCTGCGCGTAATGCGTTTCCGTTATTTCCTGCCGGAAAGCCGTGAGTTTTTGTGCAACGGCATCGGCATCCTGCCCAACGTGCGTTCGTCGTGGCTGGGAAAAATGCAGGCCGGGACGCTGATGCTCAGCCAGCGAGCCGCCATCGGCCGCCTGCTCGCGCAGGAACGTTTCGACCTGGTGCACAGCCATTGGCTGATCCCCAGCGGTCTGAACGCCGTGCGCGCGATCGGCCGAAGGCGCCTGCCGCACGTGGTGACGATTCACTCTTCCGACCTGCACCTGTTGCGCCAATACGGTTGGGGCCGGCGAATGGTGCGCGCGGTGCATCGTCAGGCCGAGAGCATCGTCACGGTCAGCGACTACCTTAAAAATATGCTTGATGATGTGGTCGGCGGCGACTCACAGGCGTTGGTCAAGCCGATGGGCGTGTACACTGACCAATTCCGTCCCGATGCAGATTTTCCGCCCAAGCCCTTGCCGTGGGCCGACAAGCGACTGGTGTTGTACGTCGGCAAGCTGATCGAAGTCAAAGGCGTCGAGGTCTTGCTGGATGCATTCGGCGTCGTACGGCAAAAGGAACCGCGCGCGCATTTGGTGATCATCGGCGACGGGGATCGGCGCGCTGCCCTCGAGCAACGATCCGCCGCGGACGATCTGGCCGGCGCGGTCGAATTTCTCGGGCCGCGACCGCACAGCGAGGTGAAACATTTTTATCATTGGGCCGAAGTGGTGACGCTTTCGTCGATCGTCACTGAACGCGGTGAGACCGAAGGCATGCCGGTGGTCATTGCTGAAGCGTTGGCCGCGGGCACGCCGGTGGCGGCCACGCGCATCAGCAGCGTCGCCGACGTGATCCGCGAAGGCGAAAACGGCGCGCTGGCGCAACCGGGCGATGCGCAGGGGCTTGCCGAGGCGATCGTTCGCCTGTTGCATCACCCGCAGCCCGAACACCTGTCGGCCGCTGCGCTCTCTGCTGCGCGACCGTTCGACTGGCGGGAAATCGCCGCGACCTACAGCGCTGTCTACCGCGAGCTTATCGGCTGATTTTCCCGCCTTGCTTGCGTTTCACACGCGCATGCCGTATGTAGTTTCTATTCAGGGAGTATCGATGATGAAGCGCGTTTTTACGGTGACGATCCTGCTGGCGATACTGGCCGTTTGGGCCGGCGCGGCGACGGGCAAAGACAACTCGGTCATGGTCGATTCGATCGTCGCCACCTTGGAAAATGAGATCATCACGCTGGAAGACGTGCGCGTGGAGCGGGTCATGCTGCAACGCACCAAGGTGTGGTTCAGCCAGGCCGAGCCGCCGGACCGTCCCACCGACCAGCAAGTGTTTCAGGAAATTCTGGCGTGTAAGCTATTGTATTTGCAGGCGCGGAAAATGGGCTTCGGCGAGGTGTCGGAGAAAAAGATCGCCAGTGAGATGCGTATGTTTCGCGAATCCTTCGGCGGCGAAAAGGCCTATAAACAATGGTTGTTGCAATACGAACTGCGCGACGACGAGGTGCCGATTCCCGAGAACGTGTCATACAAGTATTATCGGCCGATCGCCCGGACCGTTCAGCGGCGGCTGGTGATCGAGCAATATCTGGAAAAGAAAATCGGTATTCAGGTTAAGTTGTCGCTCAATTCCTATTTCGCCGAACACGAGGAAGAACTGGCGCAAAAACATCCGGATGCCGATGAAGCCGAACTCGAGAAAATCGCCGAACGCGAGATTTACAATCAGAAGTTGCAAGATCATATTGCCGAGATCCGCGCCCGCGCGCAGTTGGTCATTTTACGCGATAATTTCCAGTGAGCCGAATGATTGACACTCGCCCCGCGCCGGTGCTAGCATTGCGCAACTTTGGCCCCGGACCTTTAACGAGGAGATTTCCTTTGCGTTTCAAATGGTTATGGATTTTCACGCTCCTGCTCGTTTGGGGAGCTTGCGCTTGCGACAACGGCGATTATGACGAAGTGGACACCGAACCGCTGTGCAGCACGAACATTTCCGACGAAACCTTCGCCGGCAACTACCGCGCCGTGTTGGGTTTCGGCGAAGGCGCGCTGGCCGCTCTGCGCCTGACGATGGACGATCCACAAATGTTCAACGTGACCGTCGCCCTGGGCGGACCGGCCGACCTGCGCGGACAATTAAGCGAAATGGAAGCGCTGCTGGCCGACTTCGACAATTGGCCCGACGACCTGTCCCGCCGCGAACGGCTGCTGGCCATGCGCGATTTGATCGGCGCGTTCGGCAACCCGTTGTACGACAACGAGGACAGCAACTTCTATCCGCCGGAAGTGGAAAGCGACGATTTTGCCAACTTCACGCCGCATACGTACCCGGGCATCGTCACCCCCGACAATCCGAACGGCACGATCCCTTCGGTGTCCTTCGCCGACGCCACCGGGCTGCCGGTTGAATTTCTGTTGGCGCACGACCTGAACGGCAACGGCCGTCGCGACGCCGGCGAACCGATCATCATGCAGTTGCACGAACCGTTCACCGACGGCAACGGCAACGGCCGGCACGACAACGGCGAACCGTACAACGACTACGGCATCGACGGCGTCAACGGCACTGACGACTACGGCGAAGGCAACGGAAGTTACGACGACAATCCGCGCGTGGCCGATTGGCTGGCAAACGATCCGTACTCGCTGGCGGCCGGCGCCGCGCTGGATTTCACGCCCGGCTATCGCGGCAGCATCTACCTGGACGCGCTGCCCGGCGATCCATGGGGCTATGCGACGCAGACTGACGCCCTCGCCGCGCGTCTGGAAAGCCGCTTGGACGAAGCGACGCCCGGCGAATCCTTCTGCATCGCCAACGAGCTGGGCCGCTACGAGAACTTCCTTTCCGCCACCTACGTACCGACGCAGGAACTGTGGTTCGGCGAAAAAATCGCCTATCTGCAAGTGCCCGGCGACTACCGCGATCCGTGGAGCGCCGCGGCCGACGGCCGGCGCATGGCGCGTCTGAATCATGCGTTGAGCTTCCTCTCGCAGCGCATGCCCAACGGCTTGTACGACAACGTGCCCAAGGAAAGCAAAGCCGTCTGGCAGATACGCTCGTATTACAGCGACGTGCTCGGCGCGGACGTCGAATACGGCATCGGCTTCCCGGCCGGCTACTTCGACGAACGCAGCGAATGGAAGGTCTTCCCGATCGTCTACGTGCTCCACGACTGCGACACCACGGTGCGCGAATGGGCGGAACTGCTGACCTACCAGGGCGATCTGGCGAATCGCCTGCTGATCAAACAGGCGATTCTCGTGGTCGTCGACGGTTCGCGAGCGGTCGACGGCGGGCGCGGTTACGGTTATTACGTCAATCAATCGGCCGACGAAGTCGGCGGCGATTACGGCGATCTGTTCGCGGAACTGATGGACTTCATCGAAACCACCTACCGCATTCAGGTTGGCGTGATCGATCGCGACTTCGACGACGAAGATGATTAAAGGATCATCGTGAGCGACGATTTTCGGATCGAGGACGTAACACACGACGACCTCGAACAAATCATGGTCATCGAGGTCGAGGCCTTTCCCACTCCCTGGCACATCGACAGCCTGCAATCATCGCTGGAACGCGACAGCACATTGTTTCTCGCGATTAAGAACGGCGCAGCGATCGTCGGCTACAGCTTGTCGTACATCGTCGCCGACGAATTGCACCTTTTGAAAATCGCCGTCGACGAGGAATTTCAGCGACGTGGCCTGGGAGCGCGCTTGCTGGCTGAAACCATCGCGCGCGGCCGGCAACGCGGCGTGGAGATTGTTTGGCTGGAAGTACGCCCGACCAACGACGCCGCGCTGGCGCTGTACCGCCGGGCCGGATTCGAACAATCCTTCATTCGCAAAAATTACTACACCGATACGGGCGAGGACGCGTTGATCCTCACCCGCCGTTGGCAAGGAGACGAACCGTCGTGAGCAAGAAATTCATTGCGGACGCGCCGCTACTGGTGATGGATAAGCTGAGCGATTTTTATTACCGGCTGACCGTCGAGTTTGCCGAACTGGCGCACGAGGCTCGACCGGGACAATTTCTGTCGCTCGAAATCCCCGGCCCCAACGCGCCGCTGTTGCGCCGCCCGTTCAGCATTCACCGCGTACTCGACGACAAGGTGCAGGTGCTGTTCAAGGTCGTCGGCGAAGGTACGAAAATCCTTACGCAACAACAACCCGGCACAATGCTCAACGTGATGGGGCCGCTGGGCGACGGCATGTTCGCTCCTTCCGAACAGGCGGAAAAGTTCCTGTTGGTCGCCGGCGGCATCGGCATCGCGCCGTTGCTTTTTCTGGCCGACGTTCTGCAAAAACGCAAAGCTGAAACGCTGCTCTTTTTCGGCGGACGCACCGCCGACGACCTGCCGACCAAAGACGATTTCGCCATGCCCGTCACGTTGACCACCGAAGACGGCAGCGTCGGCGAGAAAGGGCTGATCACCGTGCCCCTCGCCGCTGCGCTGCAAAACGGCGACGCGGCGAAAATACAGGTGCTTGCCTGCGGTCCGATGCCGATGCTCAAGGCAGTGGCGGAGCTGTGTTACCGCTACGGCGCACCCGGACAGGTCAGTCTGGAAACGATGATGGCCTGCGGCGTCGGCTCGTGCTACGGCTGCGCCATCGAGGTGGGCCGGGACGAACACGGCCAGGCCCGCTACGAGCGCGTGTGCCACGAAGGGCCGGTTTTCGACGTCAACCATCTTCCCTGGGATGATAAACGATGAAGCGTCCGAACATGAGTGTCGATCTCGGCCGCGGCCTTGTGCTGGCCAACCCGGTAATGGCGGCGTCGGGCACCTACGGGTACGGCCTGGAATACGAAGACCTGACCGACCTCTCCGCAATCGGCGCGGTGGTCGTCAAAGGCATTTCGCCGCTGCCGCGCGCGGGCAACAAGCCGCCGCGCATCGTGGAAACGGCCGCCGGGATGCTCAACTCCATCGGCTTGCAGAATCCGGGCATCGAGAATTTTCTGACGCAGAAACTGCCGCGCCTGCGCGATCTGGGCGCGACGGTCGTTGCCAACGTATACGGCGAAAGCGACGACGACTACCTGCTGGTCGTCGAGCGGCTCAGTTCGTCGCGCGGCGACGGCGTGAGCGGTCTGGAGATCAACGTGAGTTGTCCCAACGTCAAGGCCGGCGGGCTGGTCTACGGCACGCAACCGGACATGCTGGGGGCGCTGGTCGCGAAGATTCGCGGTGCGACCGACAAACATGTGATGGTCAAGTTGTCGCCCAACGTCACCAACATCGCGGCGATGGCCAAGGTTGCGGTCGAAGCCGGCGCCGATTCGCTATCGGCGATCAACACCTTGTTGGGCATCGCCATGGATTTGGAAACCGGCCTGCCGAAACTGGGCAATGTGACCGGCGGCCTGAGCGGTCCGGCGATCAAACCGGTGGCGCTGCACCTGGCCTGGCGCACGGTGCGGGCGGTCGACGTGCCGGTGATCGGCATCGGCGGCATCGACAACGGACGCGACGCGCTCGAGTTCATTCGCGTGGGCTGCCGCGCGGTGCAGGTAGGCACGGCGAACTTCCGCGATCCGCGCGCCCCGCTGTTGATCGCCAATGAAATGGAAGAATGGCTCGCTGCACATGAATATACGGATCTGGCCGATTTGGTAGGGACGTTCCGCGCCTGAAATATTTCAAGGATGTCTATCGCAGTTGGCAATCATTTCCGGCGACCGCAACTCGACCGGCGTACACAGGTGCAATAGATTTTTAATCCTTACGAAGGTTCCTTACATAGAGGATCAAACCGTAATTGCATTCACCGGGAAGAGTAGCAATCTTTATTTTATCATTTTTATTTTCATAAAGATGCAATATTGCATAGTCGCCGGGTCTATCCGCCGGCTCGGAGGACCATATTGAACTCGCCGGATTCCATTTGCGACGCCGTCCAGCAATATCATGATGATAGCATTTTGGGAAAAAACCAAACATTCGATGTGCAAATGATTGAGCTCTTTTGGGTTGTTCGGGAAACAACTGTTTAAATTCTGTTGGGGTCGGCAATCTCCATCCTTCATGATCCGGAAATTCCTTCAGCGAGTCGTTGGCAAACGACCAATACACTCCCGTGCAATAGTCGTATGCGCCACCTTCCTCCTTTGCTCGCCATTCGATCCCGGTAATCGCTGAATAATAACCTCTGGGCGGCAAACGGTATCCCATTGTGGCCGGATAGGAAATTTCAGAAGATTTTAAAATTACCCGTTTAACAATGAAATCATTATCCCTGAGGCCGATCGTCACCACCGGTTCCGCAGTTTCGGGATTTTCAAAAATAATTTTTGCTTTTTCTCTGGGAACAAAAAAAACGGCGGAGTAGTTTTTTGGATTCAGTTCGGAACATGTAAACGTGATATCGGCAGTCATTTTTTCCCTGTCGGCATCGTAGTGACGAGGCGTAAAATTAACCGACTCTTTCGGAACCAAATATTCCTTCAACCGCAAACTTGTTATTTTATCAAAAAGATTTTGGCGTTGCTCGGCCAATTTTTGCCAAATTTCGTTTTTCCCTTCTTCAATCAATCTGTCCCGTTCCATCTCAAGGGAACGCATGCCTTCATCGGCCTTGGATACACGTTTGTCGTATTCTTCGGTTGTCTCGAACATGTCTTTCGGCTTTGGCTTCAGGGCGTCGATTTTGGCCCGGTATTCAGCCGTCTTGGCATTGGTTATTTCAGCAACCTTACCGAAAAAACCCTCATCCAATTCATTCAAAGCTTTTACGGCGGTTCCGTATTCCTCAATGATTTTAGATCGGAAGAGCGTCGTGTAGGGAAAGAGTGTAGATCTCGGT
>CALBTQ010000279.1 GCA_937967875.1 uncultured Pseudomonadota bacterium | reverse complement strand
TCGTTGACCAGGGCTTCCAGGTTTTGTTGGTATTGCCGATTTTCGTCTTCCGCTTTTTTCAATTGCACGGCGTTGCGCACGACCTGCCGGAGTTTCGCTCCCTCGATGGGTTTGGCCAGGTAATCGAAGGCGTGATGGCGCAGGGCCTCGCTGACCGAATCGATGGTCGGTTCGCCGGTGATCACGATCACCTTGAGGGTCGGGTGTCGCTCCTGAATTTCGCGCAGCAGATCGATGCCGGTGGCGCGCGGCATGATGATGTCGGTCACCACCACGTCGAAGGGTTGGGCGGCGAGTTTTTCCAGGGCCGCCTCGACGGAATCGGCGGTCGCCACTTCCATTTCGTCGCGGTGCAGAAACCGGGGAATCGTTTGCCGGAAGCCCGGTTCGTCGTCGACGATCAATATGCGCGCCATGCGTTTATTATTCATCTTCTTCCGCGGCGATATGCCAGCCGTTGTCCAGCGGCAGATCGAAACTGAATTTGGTGAAACGATCCAGTTCGCTTTCGAACCACAACAAACCCTTGTGCTCCTCGATGATGCCGTGCGTGATCGACAGGCCCAGGCCGGTGCCTTTGTCTTTGGGTTTGGTCGTGAAGAACGGATCGAACATCCGGGTGCGAATCGAGTGCGGAACGCCGACGCCGAAATCCTCGATGCTCGTGCGAATCCACCGTTTGTCGTCGTGCTCGACGGTGGCGCAAGAGATGACGATCCGTTTTTCCGGATCGTACTGCGGGAATTTCTGGTTGAGCGCGTCGCGCGCGTTGGTCAACAGGTTCATCAACACCTGCATGATCTGTTGGCTGCGGCATTTGAGTTTCGGCAGGTTTTCCTCGACGGTCAACTCCACTTTGATCTGATCCTTGGCCAGCAGTTTTTGCGTCAGCGAGAGCGTGCTGTGGATGATGTCGTCCATCGACGCCGGGCTGTGGCGTTCGTTTTCCTGCCGCGAAAAGGACAGCAGGTTTTTCACGATGCCGGCGATGCGGCGGCTTTCGTCGGCGATGGCCTTGGCGTCCAGCGCCGTCTGGCTGCTTTCCGGCGCCGCCTCAAACAGCAGTTGCGCGTAATTGAGAATGATGTTGATCGGGTTGTTGATTTCGTGGGCGATGCCGCCGGCCAGCGTGCCGATGGATTCGAGCTTCTGCTGGTGACGCAGTCGCGCTTCCTGCTGGTGATGTTCGGTGACGTCGCGGCATAGGGCCAGGATGACCGTGCCCTTGTTGGTCGTGAAGGTGGTGGCGTTGACTTCGACCGTGACGATCCGTCCGTCCGCATGAATGTAGTCGACGTTGAAATGTCGGGTAAAACCATGTTCCAGGCAATGCTGCACCGCCATGGCGTTGCGTTCTTTGTCGTAATCGGCGGTCCACTCGATGACCGAATGGCCGATGATTTCGTCGATCGAATCCTTGCCGGCGAGGCGGCGGTAGATGTCGTTGGTCTCGATAATCCGCCCGTCCTTGCCGTCGATGATCACGAAACCGGTGTCGGTGGTTTCCACCAGGCTGCGGTATTTTTCTTCGCTCTCGCGCAGCGATTCCTCGGCCCGCTGGCGTTTGATGATGCTCCACATGAAGTTCATCAGCAGCGTGATCTGGTTGATGTCCTCCTCGTTGTAGGGCTTTTCCTTGTTGCCGACGCCGACGACCGCGACGATCTTGTCCCGTTCGAAAACCGGCAAATTGAGGTGCCGTTTGATCGCCACATGGCCCGGGGGATAGCCGCGCTTGTGCGGATTGTCCGTCTCGTAGTCGTTGGTCACGATCGGCCGCCGTTGCCGGACCGCTTCGCCCCAGAGGCCGGTCGATTCCAGCGGATAAATGTGCGTGCGGTCTTCGATCGCACACAGCTCCATCGCCGTCTTCGACCAGGAGTACATGATCAGCACGTCTTCCGTTTCGTTGAGAAACGCGATGTACCCCAGCGAGCTGTCGGTGATGCGCACCAGCGCTTCGAGCGTGTAATCGGTTATTTCATTGGGCTGATTGCCGACCATCTGATAGAGTTGCAGCATCGCTTCCCGGCGGATTTCGTTGAGCCGGCGTGTTTCCTCGTCCCGTTTGCGCTGGGTGATGTCGACGGCGTTGCCCAGAAAGCGATCGTCCGACAACCGCACTGCGTCGATCGACCAGTAGCCGATCGAGCCGTCTTTGCGCCGGTAAGCCAATTCGCCGGCGGCGAATCCCTAGATCGGAAGAGAAAACGTCTGAACTCCAGTCACCGAATACGATCTCGTATGC
>CALBTQ010000278.1 GCA_937967875.1 uncultured Pseudomonadota bacterium | reverse complement strand
CTTCTCGGCCTACGCCATCCCCGACAGCATCCTGTACGCGTGCCTGGGCGAGGGGCGGACGGTCTGCTTCGGCCTGGGCCATAGCGCGAGCCTGGGCTACAAGCGCATCGGCTGGTACCGCGCGCCGGGCTTGACGCCGGCGTGGCGCTGGGAGGACGCGGCGGACGATTACCTGTCCTTCGCCGTGTCGTTGCGGCAGGACGGCGGCGAGGTGATCACCAAACTCAACGGGCGCGAGATCGGTCGCCATCCGGCCGACTACGAGGCTGGGCCGGTGCGGTTTTTCGTCGGCTACGCGCCGGTGCGGCTCGACGAGGTGGTCGTCACCACGCGCGACGGGCGCATCGCCACGCGCCAGCAAGCGTCCTATTGGCCGTATGCGGCTTATTTCATCGCCTCGCTCATCGTCTTGTTTTTGTTCCTGCTGGAACGGAGCGTGTGGATCGCGCGCGGGCTGGATCGTCCGGGCGTGTGGATCGCATTGGGCTACGCGTCGATCCTGATCGTCTACGCCTACGGCCCGCGTCCGCTCGCGGAAATTCCGTGGTTGGCGCTGGTCGGCGCGGTGATCGGCACACGCGCGCTGAGCCTGCCGCTGTTCGCCTCGATGTTCGACCGGGACGTGTTTTCGCCACAGCAGGCCTACACATGGCGCAACTGGCTGCCGGCCGTGGCGCCGGTGCTGGCCGGCCTGGCGATGGTCAACTATACCGGGGCTTATATATCCATATACAACGACTTCGATTTATCTCTTCCGATGTACGCGATCGTGCTTCTTTTGCATTTTCCGTTGCGGCTGTCGCCGAACATCGCCATGCAAAGCCTTTGGCCTTATGTGATCGCCCGCTACTACGCCTTTCAATGGGACAACGTGTCGGTGGAAATGGGCGGGATGGCGGCCGCGATCGTGACGTTGATCGTGCTGAAGATCGTTTTCGGCAGGACCAAAGCGGGCGACGCGCCAGGCATTGCGTTTTATCAACGCGAATCGTGGCCGGAATGGAAGCGGGCGTTGTTGCCGGTGGCGGTCGGTTTGTTGGTCTTTATCCTGATGGCCCTCGACCGGCAGCATTTTTCGTATTTCACCTATCTCTGGTTTTTCGGCGCGGCCGTCGCGGCGGGGATTGTGCCGCTTTTCTTCCGCGTGCGCCCGGCGGTCGCCATGACCTGTCTGTGGTGGCTGATCGTCTTTCACGTGGTCGACTATTTTGTACAAGACGACGCCTGGGAAGTCCTCGGTTGGGTGCTGTGCGTGATGACCTTCTGCGGTATCCTGATGACGCACGGGGTGATGCGGGGTCGCTACGTGCTGCGACCGCTGCTGAGCCTGGTGCTGATTCTGGCGGCGGCGGATTACCTGTTGGCGGTGGGTAATCGCGGCGAGGCTCTTCATCGGCCCCTGCAATCCGAACGATTTTTCTATCACGGCGACGAGATCGTCTGGCAATTGCAACACGATACGAATCTCGACGG
>CALBTQ010000277.1 GCA_937967875.1 uncultured Pseudomonadota bacterium | reverse complement strand
GCATACGAGATCGTATTCGGTGACGGAGTTCAGACGTGTGCTCTTCCGATCTATGTGGCCGAAGCGGTTTTGATCGAGCCGGAACCGTGAGCCGTCGTTTTGCCGGCCGCCGGCGCGTCGCTTATCGGAAAGTCTTTGCAATTGTGCGCCATGGTTTGGATTTCCGGATCGCAGCGGTGGCGACCGCCATGTTCGTCCTGTTTCTCTGCTCACCGGAGGCGCGGCCACAGTCGGCGACGAACGATTTCCGAGTTTTCACGCATGGTTTCGATAAGGCTCTGTCCGACACGGCAACAGGCAATTTCTATAACCCCGCTTACAGATACCCGCCGATTCCGGTGGACCCAAAATACAAGCACGCGCTGACCTTTCAAATGTCGCAGTTTTTCCCGGCGCGCCGCGAGGTAATACCCGGGAACGGCCCGCTGATCCTGTTTTCCGACGATATGGACGTCATCGTCTTCTCGCCGTTGAATCATTTCTACATAAGCCTGATCGATTTCAAGGAAGGTCTAATTCGATATGGAGTCGAGGGTGAGATCAAAGAGATTCCTGCGGGCTTTGAACACAGTTTCCTTCTGGTTTCCGGCAAAGGAATGAATGCCACCATCGAGCGCTGGGGCGATCTGTTGCGCGCACATGCCGCCAAGAAGCGGGTGGACCGTTATGCGGACACGGGATTGTCTTACCTAGGCTACTGGACCGATGCAGGCGCGGCATATTATTGGAAGACGATACCTGGAATGAATTATGAACAGACCCTGCATGCCGTGAAAGCGGAGGCCGACACGAGGGGCATTCCCTACCGTTATTTCCAGATTGATTCCTGGTGGTATTACACGAAAAAGCCGGGATTGATCGTCAAGGGCGCCAAACGGTGGGCGCCTCGCCCCAATGTTTTCCCTGACGGCTTGACCGCTTTTCGGGAGCGCCTGGGCCTGCCGCTTGTCGCGCATACGCGTTGGTTCGCTCCAGACAATGACCATGCAAGGGATTTTCCGTTCATCATCGAAGATAGAGTCGCAATTCCCCAAGGCCGTGCATTTTTCGACCATGTCCTCGGTGAAGCGAAGTCATGGGGCATCGAGACCTACGAGCAGGACTGGCTCATGCCTCAGTTTTGGTGGATGGATCACCTCCGCAATGGCGTGGATCACACCGAGACGTGGCTGAACAACATGGATGGCGCAGCGGCCGACAACGGCCTGACCATGCAGATTTGCATGGCCGGCGCCGCCCATGTGATGGATTCGATCAACCGCCGATCTTGGACGACGGTGCGTTCGTCCATCGATTACAAGCCCGAGTACTCGAAGGAGTCCTATTGGCCTCAATTCCACATCGCAAACATGATCGTTCACGCTGTGGGGCTATTGCCTTTTAAGGACAACTTCCGCACCGCCGAGAAACACGGAGAGGCAGAGGCGCTGATCAGTGTGTTATCCACGGGAATGGTCGGGCCGAGCGATGAAGTGGATAAACAGAACGCGGCGCTTCTCTGGAGAACCTGCCGGGCCGACGGCCTTCTCCTCAAGCCCGACCGTCCGGCCACGCCTATCGACGCCATGTTTTTGCCGCATTCGAGGCCGTTCATAACAAAAACGTATTCCCGCCGCGATGGTATCGGCAAGTGGACATACCTTGCCGCTTATCATTTCGCACGACGGCATCCCGATCGGCGTCTTCGCGACCGGTTGTTTGCCAGCCTTACCTACGACGGCAATGAAATGAGCCGTTTCTTTGTGTATCCAAACCGGGTGACGGATTGGCGCGTGAATCTCGAAAGGGACCTCGGCACTCGTGGACCGGTCGTTGTTTATAACTGGCGCACACAGACTGCGGCGGTGGCAGATAACGCGTTCGACTTGCCGAAAATCGAACACTTGTATGATTTTGATTACCTGGTCCTTGCGCCTATCTTCGCCAACGGTCTCGCTTTAATCGGGGAAACCGGCAAATTCGTCACCGTTGCCGACAAGCGCTTCGCGAGAATTGAAATCGGAGACGAGGACATCGCACTTCTGGTAATCGGCGTTCCGGGTGAAACGATCTCGCTTAGCGCATTCGATACACGCTCGCAAAACATGATTGCTCCCGTTTCCGTCACAATCGGCCCAGAAGGGATCGCCTCAGCAACGATCAGTAGGAAAGGTCCGTGAATGTTCTTTCTTATCTATTGGTTCATCGACGAGAACCGGCGGTTAACACGTTCCGGAATTTATGGGACAAAATGAGCTTTCCATCACGTTGGAAATTGGCGCTCCTTTGTTTCGGCATTTTTTTTCCTGCGGCGATGCCGACGAGATCGGAAGAGCACACGTCTGAACTCCAGTCACCGAATACGAT
>CALBTQ010000276.1 GCA_937967875.1 uncultured Pseudomonadota bacterium | reverse complement strand
CCCTGGCTTAGGAAGCCTATAATCAATACATTCGAGAAATGTCTCAACAACCCGGCCTGCATCTGATCAATTTGGAGCAATGGTCAAGAGAAAATTTACAACCGGAAAAAGACTTCTTCGATCCCGTACATTTTCGATGGTACGTCCATCCATTGGTCGGCGAATACATCGCTAACAATTTGGAGATGTTTCTTTAATCCCAGCCGTATGCGCGATGCAGACGATCGCGCAGCAACCGTTCGAGAATAGCGTGGTTGCGCGTCCAACGTGCGTCCGGCGGTGGAACGGCGGCCGGGGTTTCGGCCAATACCGAGAAAAAGGCTTCACTGTCGGCTGGCGGCCGGCGCACGGTCAATTCCCGATCCGCGAACAGCACGCCCTCCAAACAATAAAGCCAGAGGGTTTCGATACCCGCCGCTTTGGCCGCCGCCACGTCGGGCGCGAACTGCCGTGCACGATCGAAGCTCTTGCCTTCGTTGCCGGGAATGATGCCCTCCCACGTACTGCCCAGGGTGATCCAGGCCCGCTCGCCCATGCGGCGCGACAACTCGCCGGCGTATTCGTACAGCACGCGCTGCGCCGATCCCGGCGGCATGACCAGGGGCACGGCGGTGGGCAGATACGAGTTGTAGAACATCGCGTTGTAGGCGTCGAACGGCACGCTGAACACGGGCATCTCCAGGTAATCCTGCAGCGTGTGGCCGTCGTCGATCAGGTCGGCGATCAGAAACGGAAACACCGCGCTGGATACGCGAACGCCCTCGCCCTGCAGCGTCCGCACGATTTCGCTCAACCGGCGCGAAGCCCAGGCAAAGCGGCGCGGATTGCGGTTGGCCAGAAAAAGTTTGGCGAACGACAAGGCGCGCGCGTACCACGGCGGGCCGGGGAAAAACGCGGCTTCCATCTGCGTCCACGGCGTTTCGACATCGAAAACCAGCCAATCGGGTTTGCCGCCGAACTTGGCGCAGCCGGCGAGGATCGCCTCGATCATCCGCGCGGTCGCATCGATGTTGCGTTCGTTGATCCAATAGCCCAACGACTTGGGCAACAACGGCCAAAGGCAATAGGTCGCTCCCGCCTCGTGCAGCGCCTGCGCCAGGTCGAGGTGCTCCCCCAGGCGCTCGGGCGCAAACCGACCGTCGTCTTCCTCGAAGCGCAGAGCATGCCCCAAGGTCAGGCGATGGCGCCCCAACAATTCGACCACATCCGCTTGACTCAACTCGCGCGGGGACAACGTTTCGCAATACACGCCGAACTTCATTCGCTGCTACTTGCCTTTCTTGTGCTTTTCCACTTCCGGACCGGTCAAGGGCACGAACATGACCGGCAGCACCGCTTTACGCGTCGCACCGTCTTTGGTCTTTTCGATCAGCATCAGTTCCTGCACGTTTTTACCCACGGGAATGATCATCCGCCCGCCGACCTTCAGTTGGTCGATCAGCGGTTGCGGCACGTGGTCGGGCGCGGCGGTGACGATGATGCCGTCGAACGGCGCGTGTTCGGGCCAACCCCGGTAGCCGTCGCCGCACAGGACCTCGACGTTGCGATATCCTATACCCCGCAGGCGCTCACGGGCGCTGTCGGCCAGCGCGCAGATGATCTCGATGGTGTACACCCGCTTGCTCAGCTCAGCCAGAATCGCCGCTTGATATCCCGAGCCGGCGCCGATTTCCAGCACCGTTTCATCGCCTTGCAGTTGCAGCGCCTCGGTCATGAACCCGACGATGTACGGCTGGCTGATCGTCTGCTCGTGCTCGATCGGCAGCGCCCGGTCGGCATAGGCGAACGGACGATAGCGCTCGGGCACGAATAAGTGGCGCTCGACCTTGCGCATCGCCTGCAGCACGCGTGCGTCGCTCACCCCCTGCGCCTTGACCACCTGCACCATGCGTTCGCGCTGCCGCGCCCAGTCCTGCGCATGGCAGGCCAACGCCACGAGCAGCATCAGCAGCACGCTGATCATTAACGGCCGAACCATGATCGTCTCCCCCCACTTGCAGTGTAAGCAGCGCCGGGATGGATGCCAAGGGTGAGAACGTCAATGGACCGGCGCGCGCAATTGGTGCGCCGGGGTGAAATAGCGCCGCCAAAGGATCAGCGTGCCGCCGATGGTGGCCGAGGCGATCACGGCGGTCAGCAGGTAGAAGATGATCACCTGATAGCGCACGGCCAGGATCGGCTCGACGCCGCTGATAATCTGACCGGTCATCATGCCCGGCAACTGGACGATGCCCGCGGTCATCATCGAGTTGATCGCCGGGACCATCGCCTGGCGCAGCGCCTCACGCACCACGTGCAGCGACGCCTGCCAGCTCGTCGCCCCGACGATCAGCGCGGCTTCGATGCGGTCGCGGCCCTCTTTCATCCCGCGATCCAACGCCCGCACGCCGATCGCCAGGCCGGTCATTGCGCCGTTGAGCATCATGCCGACGATCGGAATCACGTAGGCTGGGTTGTAATAGGGCTCGATGCCGATCACCAGGTAAAACACGTACGCGGCCAGCACGACCGTGCACAGGCCGATCACGCCCGAGGCGATCAGCACCAGGCGCAGGCCCGTCACCCCCGCGCGCTTGGCGGCGTTGTAGCCGGCGATGATCGTCATGATCAGCAGGATGCCCGCCACCGGCAGCGGCCGGTCGAGCGCGAACACGTAATGCAGGATGAAGCCCACCGCCACCAGTTGCACGAACATGCGCACCGAGCCGATAAGCAGGTCTTTCTCCAGCGTCAGGCGCAGCAGATAACTAATGACGATGGGAATGAGCATCAGCAAGGCGCTGACGAACAGGTCGAGGTACGTCAGGTGGAACATCGCCTCATTCATGAGGCCTCCCGCCGCAGCAAGGCGGCCGCGGGACCGTCCGGCGCGAGGATGTCACGCGGCAATCCGTCGGCGGCGATGAGCCCATCGGCCAGGTACAGTACGCGGGCGCAGAATTGCAGATGTTCCAGCTTGTGCGAGACGTGCAGCACGGTCTTGCCCGCGTCGGCCACGAGGCGATGCAGATCGTCCAGAATCTCGCCGGCGACCTTTGGATCGAGGTTGGCCATGCTCTCGTCGAGCATGAGCACTTCGGGATCGAGGTAGAGAATCCGCGCCAGTTGCACACGGGCTTGCTGGCCGGTGGACAGCGCCTGGGCGTCGCGGTCGGTCAATTGCGACGGCAGACGCATCAGGTCGAGCATCCGCCGGGCGCGCGCCGCATCGCCGGGTTGTTCGCGCAGGGTGTCGGGAACCAGCACGTT
>CALBTQ010000275.1 GCA_937967875.1 uncultured Pseudomonadota bacterium | reverse complement strand
CACCGAGATCTACACTCTTTCCCTACACGACGCTCTTCCGATCTCTGAAAAATAAGTCTTTCCAAACGATTCCACCGAAAGCGCCGGCGCTTCCGGTTACCAAAAAGCAACAGAAACGATACAAAGTCCGCCCGTATTTTATTCGATAATCCCAATTGAAGAGGTGAATTTATGAGTATCGCCATCAGCTCTGCGAGCATCCTGTCGGCCTATTGGGGATCGTCGACGACCTCGACGTCCTCCACCACCTTTTCGTCGATCGACGCCGACGGCGACGAGGCCATCAGCAAGGATGAACTGAGCACCTATCTGGCTCAAGCGACATCCTCTTCCGGTTACGCCAACAGCATCTTCAGCGCGATGGACACCGACGGCGACGATTCGGTCAGCCAGGACGAATACGACAGCTATTCCGAGACGCGCGGCCGGCAGTTGGCCTTGGTGCTTTCCACGCAGCAGATGATGGCCGACCTGCAATTGACGCTGCTCAAGTCGATCGACGGCGGTTCGTCGTCGAGCACGAGCGGCATGAGCATCCTCGCGAGCAACACCACCGCCTCGATCCTCAGCGCCTACGCCGAGAACATGAGCTCCTCGGTAACCGAGGCCGTCAGCAGCATCGACGTCGAAGCGTAAAACTTACCGTTATCTTTTCCGCGCTTACGGTGCGACCCACTCGTCCGCGCCGATGTCCCACAACAACCCCTGCGGGCGGGCGTCGCCTTCGAAGTCCTTGGTCACCAGCGCGTGGTACAGGAACCAGTCGGTGGCGTCGAAACCCGCGTCGATGCACTCGCTGGCCGCGCTCAGGTGATAATCGCCCGCGCCTGGATTTTCCAGCCCCGGCTCGTCGCCGATGTTGCCCGTCGCTTCGACGCAGCCGTCCCAACCGCAGGCGTTGACGTCTTCGATGGTCGTCACATAGGTGCTTTCCACGCGCAGGTAATTGGAGCCGGCGCCCGGGTACAGGTCGTTGAAGATCAACATCGTTTGTTCGTCGGCGTCGACGTTGTACAGCGCGATCCGGTTGCCGGTGCCGGTGCCGGCGGTGATGATGTTGTTGACCAGCAAGGCGGTCTGGCCGTAGGTAACGTTCGATACCCCGAACGACGTGTTGTTCGCGCTACCGCCCAGAATCGTGTTGTTGAACATCTGCAACAGCGGCATGCTGCGCACTTCCACCCCGTAGCTCATATTGGTGCCGGCGCCCGCGATGATGACGTTGTTGATCAGGATCGAGTTGTAATCCTGCAACTCCACCGCGTACAGCGTTTCCGAGCCGGTGTCGCCGCTCATGATCAGGTTGTCGATCAGCAGCACTTCGGCCGAGAGGTTCACGCCGTAGTGCCGCGCGGCGTCGGTGCCGCCGATGATGGTGTTGTCATAGAGGATCGAACCATTGGCGGACGCGTACATTTGCACGCCCGTGGCGGTGCCGGCCGGATTGCCGCCGTCGATGTCGTTGAGCACGACCATCGTCCGCGTGGAGGCGTACAGGCCGTAGGTGGCGTTGACCGCCGAGCCGCCGTTCAACATCATGCCCTGCACGGCGAGCGGTCCGGCGCCTTGCGTCTTCAACGCCCAATCGGCTGTAGCCCGAATTTCCGAAACGTTCGCGCCGATGTCGCGCGACCAGCTATCGGTCGCATCGTAGCCGCCGAAGACCGACACTTCGGACGTGACGCTCTCGTTGTATACGCCCAGGGAAACGTAGACGACCTTCCCGGCGGTCTGCGCGGCCGTGGCGGCGGCCTGGACCGTCAGTTTCGGCGCGGCCATCGTGCCCGGATTGGCGTCGTCGCCGCTGGTGGCCACGAAGATGCCGTTATCGTCCGCATGCACCAGGTCCGCGTCGTCGCAGTTCTGGTCGATGCCGTCGTCGGGCAACTCCGGCGCGCCGGTAAAGGTCAGCGGATCGGTGTCGTTGCAATCCTGATCGTCGGTCGTGTAACCGTCGGGACATTCATCCTCGTCCAGCGACTGCATGACGTCCGGATTGCCCTGCTGATCGAAGTCCGCGTCCTCGTAGCAGGCCAGCAGGCAGGCGTCCTCGACCTCGTTGCAGTAGCGCGGTTCCGAGCACGGATCGCCCGTGTGATCGCATTGGTCGTTGACTTCGTCGCACGACTCGTCGCCGTTGCAATACTCGCCGTCGTCGGGGCAGGGGTCGCCGGCGTGCTGATCGCACACGCCGCCCAGGCACGTATCGTCGCCGTTGCAGTACGTGCCGTCGTCGCAGCCGGCCCCGTCGTTGTCGGTCCAGTCCGTGGTCGATTCGCTGACGTCGCAGATTTCGCAGACGTTGGCCGGGTTCGTGTCGCCGTCGTCGTAACACTCCTCGCCGATCAGACAACCGGTGCACACGTCGGTGTCGTCGTCGCCGGTGTCGTCGTCGCCGGTATCGTCGTCGCCCGTGTCGTCATCGTCGCCGGTGTCGTCGTCGCCGGTATCGTCATCGTCGCCGGTATCGTCGTCGTCGGTCGTGTCGTCGTCGCCGCTCGCGTTGTCGTTGTCGTCGTCATCGTCGCCGCACGAGCAGAAGAACAACGATCCTACACACAAAATAAATGTCAGCAATACGATCCACAGATTGCGATTCATTAATAAACCTCCCGCAAATATCCGTGAACGTATCCAAGCACTTTATTGAAATGGAAACAAGTAATTTCCGGATTGAGGGAAGAGGGGTATATTTTAATTAAAAATTACCGATTCACACCAGCAGATTCTTCATTCGCGTCAAGTACTCCTGCACCTGATTGGACTCCAGGTCGACCGCCGTATAGCGGGGTTTGGCCAGCAGGATCGTCTTGTTGTTGCCGGTGAACATGTTGAAGCCTTGTTGGAAAAACCAGTCGACCGTCTCGTAGCGGCCGCGATCCATCAGGTAGCTCATCGCCGCCGTCTCGTCGGCGGCGCGGATGAAAAACCGGTCGTCGACCGCCGGTAGGCCCAGCCGGACTTCCTTGAGCGCGCCGAGCCTGTTCAGCCCCCGGGTGACGAAATTCTCTTTGCTCACATGCAGATTGAAGCCCAACGGCGACAGCCATTGCAGATGCATATACGGCGGCGCGTTGCGTCCGCCCAGCGTCAGGTTGATGCGCACCTCCAGCCCGTCGCGCAGCAGCTTGAGGTAGGTGCCGGTGAAAAAGCTCTGGACGATCTCCCCGCCCAGCGCTGTGTGCAACGGCGTCAGTTCCTTGCGCAACGTCCGCTCCATCAACTTGAGCATCCCGAACACGAACAAGAACAACAACGGCACTGATAGAATCGCCAACGAAATGGCGAAAATCCCGGCGGTATTGGAACCACTCTCCATCCGCGATACTCCCGTGTGTTGGTAAGTTGCTTTCGAGTATCCTCTGTCCGAAGGCGAAAATGCAATCGCGAAGGGGGGAGGGAGTTACTTCATCTCCGTCATTCTCGGGCTTGCCCCGGGAATCCAGCATTCCTTTGCCGCCGCGCGAAGAGCGGCCTACCCTTTAGAAAAAGGTCGGGAAGAGTATTTGCTGGTCCTGGATGCCCGCCTGCGCGGGCATGACGGAAAGCATGTCATCAAACCTAGACTTCCACGCGGCCCTGCCGCCGGCCGAGGGTCCGCACAATGAAGGCAAATCATAGGTCCAGGAATTATTCCTGGAAAAAAACGGGGACACGATGAAATCATGCCCCCGATTTTACATTGTCGATCGTGTTCGGCTTACAAACCGCGCTTGGCCAGAATCTTCTCGACCTCGTCCATATAGTTGTTGGCGCGTTTCATGAGGCCCTGGTAAGCGGCGGGTTGGGTCATGTCCGCGCCCGCGTCCTGCAGGATCTCCACCGGGTTCTTCGAACCGCCGGCCTTGAGCATGCCGGTGTAGCGCTCCAGCGCGCCCTTCTTTTTGGCCAGCACATCCTCGCTCAGCAGGCTCGCGGCGGCCACGCTGGTCGAGTACTGGAAGACGTAGAAGTTGTAATAGAAGTGCGGCACGATGGCCCATTCGGCGGCCAGGTAGTCGGGCACTTCGGTGACGCCCTCGTCCACGCCGTAGTACTTTTTGACCAGGTCCATGAAGATGCCGTTGAGCATTTCGCCGGTCAGCGGCTCGCCCTTTTCCACCTTCTCATGGACGATCAGCTCGAACTCGGCGAACTGGATCTGCCGGAAGAACGTGCCTTTGATCGTGCCGTCCAGGAAGTTGCCCAGCAGGAACAGCCGCTCGTCGTCGTTCTTGACCTTCTTGAGCATGTAGTCGTTGAGCAGGTTCTCGTTGAAGGTCGAGGCGACCTCGGCCACGAAGGTCGAGTAGTCCGACGTGGCGAAGGGCTGGAACTTATTCGAGTTGTACGAGTGCATTGCGTGGCCCAGTTCGTGCGCCAGCGTCAACGCCTCGTTGTAGGTGTCGGTGTAGTTCATCAGCACGTAGGGATGCACGTCGTAGGCCCAGCCGCTGGCATAGGCGCCGCTGTCCTTGCCCTCGTTGGGATACACGTCGATCCACCGGCTGTTGAAGGCCTCGCCGATCGTGTTCACGTACTCTTTGCCCAACGGCGCGAAGGCCGTCAGCAGGGCCTTTTGCGCGTCCGCGTAATTCATCTCGATGTTCACGTCGCGGGTGAAGGGCATGTACAGATCGGTGTAGACAAGCTTGTCCTTGCCCAGCGCGCGGGCCTTGAGTTTCAGGTAGCGATGGAAGATCGGCAGGTTGTCGTGCGCCGCCTGAATCAGGCTGCGGTAGATCTGCGGATCGACGCCGTCGTTGTCCAGCGCCGCTTCCAGCGTGCTCTCGTAGCCGCGCTGCTTGGCGTAGAAGGCGTGGATTTTCATCTGGCCGTAGAGCATCTCGCCGATGGTCCGCTTGTATCGGTCGTGCAGGCCCATGAACGAGGCGAACACCGCGCGGCGGTCGCTTTCGACCAGCCCGCGGCGAATTTTGTCGAAGTTCGTGTAGTCGACCTTCACCGGCGAGCCGTCTTCGAGGGTGATCGTCTCGAAGGGCATGTCGGCGTTGGTGAACAGCGTGTAGGCGTTGTACGGCGTGCCGTGGGTGTCGCCGGCGGCGGCCAGAATCGCCTCCTGCTCCGGCGGCAGAATGTGCTTTTGTTTGCGCAGCGTCTCGTTGAGCGGATAACGGTAATCCTTGAGGCTCGCGTCGGTCAGCAGCGCGTTCACCTTGTCCTGGCCCAGCGCGACGATCTCCGGATCGACCCAGGCGATCAGCTCCGACCAGCGCGCCCGCAGGGTTTCGGTTTCCTGCTGCCGGGCCTTGCTGTCGGCGACGCGGGTGTCCTGATCCAGCGTCTTGTGCGCGTAGGCCTCCATGCGGCGGATTTCCTTCTCCAGGCCGTAAAGCATGTCCAGCGCCGCTTTGAGCGTCGCGGGCGATTCGCCGAGGCGACCCTTGTAGGCGTTGATTTTTTCCGCCTGGGGCAGGAAGCCTTCTTTAGCCTCGTTGAACGTGACCGGGCTCGCGTATAGCGCGGTCAGATCCCAGGTGAACTGCGGCTCGATTTCGCCGCGTTCGCGCGCCAGCAGCGCGCCGGAGAGCGTCAGCGAAAACAAAACCAAGGCGAGAACGGCAATCAAGCGAATGTGCGATTTCATCATCGGCTTTCCTTGTCTGTCAAAAATGTTCCGGCAATATAATCACGATTTTTAATCATGTCGTTATAACCCGATTCGTGACGCTTGAAAATCCGCGACGGGCGGGAAGGGGCGATAAAAAGTAAAGCCGCGCCCCCGAGATCGGAAGAGCACACGTCTGAACTCCAGACAACGAATACGATATCGTATGCCG
>CALBTQ010000274.1 GCA_937967875.1 uncultured Pseudomonadota bacterium | reverse complement strand
ATAATTTCCGCGCCGCGGCCGCCGACGCCTTGCCCGCCGAGGATCGCGAACTGCTCGCCTCGTGGCGCGACGAAACGCCCGCCGAGAAAATCCTCTATCCGGGCTGCAACCTGTGCAACACCGCCTGGCTGACGCGGACGCGCTTGTTGTCGGGCTACGACATTCGCGGCGGCTTTCACGTGTGCTGCGGCGAGCCGTTTTACCGCACGGGCATGGACGATCACCTGCGGCGCACCGCGCGCAACCTCGACCGCTGGCTCGGCGCGTTGGGCGTGAAACACATGACCGTCGCCTGTACGGCGGGCGCGTGCCTGTTCCGCTACGTGCTGCCGCGCTTCGGCCTGCAACACAAGATGGAAGTGCGCCCGCTGCTCGAGGACCTCTTCGACGACTTTTCCGCCGGCCGCCGCACGGTGGAACGATCGTTGGGCCTGCGCGTGACCGTGCAGGAATCGTGCTACGGCAAGATTCTCGGTCCGGTGTACATGGCCAAGGTGCGCGCGTTGTTGACGATGATCGGCTGTACGGTCGTGGAAATGCCGCACTCGCACGAGAACAGCCTGTGCTGCGGCATCGGCGCGGGCTTCGCGCCCGACGTGGGCTATCATCCGCTGGTGATGACCGCCGGCGCGGCGCGCGTGCTGCGCGAGGCCGGGCGCACCAAGGCCGATCGTCTCGTCTCCTATTGCAGCGGCTGCCTGCTGACGCTGACGGGCATGGGCCAGTTGTACCTGGGGCACGTCGGCGTGTCGCATTTGCTGGCGCTGCTGGCCGAGGCGACCGGCGAAAAACTGCCCGACCGCATCTCAACGATCGGCCGCGCGATGCTCGCCGGCGCGCTCAAACGGCAGTTCCCGCGGTTGCTCGACTTCGGCCGCATCAAAATGCCCCCGCCGCCGCTGACCTGAATCCGCCGCCGAAACTTGCGCCCGTGCGCCGGGCGGGGTAGGATGCTCGCATAACTTTCGGGGGAGGCGAAATGCGGACGGTCGCGTGGATCGGCGTGATGGCCCTTGTTTTGCTGTTGTGTTCATCGGCGCTGGCCGAACAGAATAAAATCGGCCTCGGCGCGAAGGTGGGTTATCACAACTTCATTCGCTACTCGCAGGTCGACGATCCGGACAACGACGGCGTACTCGAAGACGGCGAAATCGACTATGCCATCGACTCGGGCGCCTTCGACGGCGTGACGATCGAGACCGATTTCGAATACGCCTTCTCGCCGCATTTCACGTTGGGCGGCGCGCTGCAATGGTACGGCACGTCGGTCGCGGTCGATTCGATCGCCGAACGCTGCCGCGTGAAGGGCGATTACACGATCAGCGTCACCAATCTCACGATCACCCCGCGTTTCGTGTTGCCGTTGAACGTTGTCCGGCTCTACACCGGCGCGGGTCTGGGCCTGTACTGGCGGATCGTCAACACCGACTTCACCATCTACGGACAGGACGCGACGACCTCGCAATCCAACACCGACAGCGGCGCGACGATCGGCTACCACGCAATGCTCGGCGCGGAAATAGCGGTCCTCGACTGGCTGGGCATCGTGCTCGAAGACCGCTTCGCCTTCGCCCATTTCAAGGGCAACGATCCGACCACCGATCTGGACGACGCCGACTATGGCGGCAACTCGGCGTTCCTGGGCGCGAGGTTCCACTTCTGAGATGACGCGCGATTCGCTCACCTTCTGCGGACTGACCGCCGTCGACCCCGCCGACCGCAGCCAGTACCAGCCGCTGTGCTACGCCTATCTTTCCGCTTATGCCAAGCGCTATGCGCCCTGGGTGAAGGTCGTGGTCGCGCGCACCGCCGCCGAGGCCGTCGCCGCCAAACCCGACGTGGTGGGCGTCAGCGCGTCCAGCGTGAACATCGCCGAGGCGTACCGGCTCGCGCGGGCGATCCGTCGCGCCACCCGCGCGCCTTTGGTGTTGGGCGGCGTGCACGTGAGCGCTTTGCCGCAAACGCTTGCCGCGCCGTTCGACGTCGGCGTGCTCGGCGAGGGCGAGCAAACCTTCGTCGAATTGATGACTCACGTGCGCGAGCATGGCCGGCTGGTTGCCGAAAAACTCGAGGCGATCGCCGGTCTGGCCGTGCGCGACGGCGACAACGTGCGTTTGACCGCGCCGCGTGCGCCGATCGCCGATTTGTCCACCGTGCCGCTGCCCGATCGCGCGATGCTCGGCGGCGACTGGACGAAAGCGCAGATGGTCACCAGCCGCGGCTGTCCGTATGCCTGCCGTTTTTGTTCGAGCAAAAAAATGTGGGGTTCGTTCCGCGCCTTTCCCGCCGAGATGGTCTTGGCGGAAATCGACGATCTGGTGCAAAACCACGGCGCGCGCGAAATCCATTTTTTCGACGATTTGTTCGTCGCCGACCGCAAGCGTCTGGTCGCCGTCGCCGACGGCGTGGTCGCGCGCGGGTATCCGGGCCGCATCGATTTTTCCTGCACCGTGCGCGCCGAGCTGGCCGATGAGGAAATGTTCGCGCACCTCGCGCGCATGCAAATACGCCGCGTGACCTTCGGCGCGGAAAGCAACGCGCCGCGCATCCTGCAATGGCTCAAGGGCGCGGGCGCCAACGTCGCGGCCAATCAGCGCACGCTGGATCTCGCGCGGCGACACGGCATGGTGTGCAGCCCGAGTTTCATCAAGGGCGCGCCCGGCGAAACCGGCGACGATCTGCTGGCGACCTATGCGTTCATCCTGCGCGGCATTCGCGAGCGGAAAATCGACTATTTCGAGGTGCATTGCCTGACGCCGTTTCCCGGCACGCCGATCTGGGACCTGGCTAAAGAACGGGGCGCGGTCGACGAGGCGATGGATTTCACCGAGTTGCGCGTGCCCTGGGAGCGGCAGTACCTGAACGAGGCGCTGCCCAAAACCAGTTTTTACTTTTTCGAAAACCTGACGCAGCTCGGCATGCGTTGGCTGGGCCTGACCAAACGCCGGTTGATCGCACTGGTCGACGTTTCGCACGGCGCGGACCACTTCGCCGAACTGGCGCGGCAGCTCGACGAGCGCAGCATCTGCGACGAACACCTGGCCGTCGCTTTTCACGGCGCGGTCGATCTCGCGCCGCTGCAACTGCCGGGCTGGCGCGTGGGCGGACCGGAGTTGCTCAACGGGTATCTCAAGGAAGATGATCCGCGCTTGCTGTTCGTCTACCTGCGCCCCGACGAGGGCGTCGATATCGAGCGGCTCAACGCGCAGATCTGGCGGCACTTCGATAGCGGCGCCGACCTGACGCTGCACAGCGGCTTTCGCCATTTCGCACCGGCCACGCCCTTCGAGCGCTCCATCGCCGTCGCCGGGCAGCGCGGCTTACGCGCCGGGCTGGAAATTTTCGGCCGCGATCAATCGCCGTTGGAAACGCTGCGCCAACGCGGATTGAACGTGGCGGCGTATCGCCCCGACGACGATCCGTTCGCGCCGGCGAGCGAAACCGCGCGCCTGTTCGCCGATTTGCTCAAGCGCGACTTCGGCATCGACCGGCCATGGGCGGGGCGCGAGAAGATGTTCGCGGCGGTCGAGGAACGCATCGTCACCGACGCGGCCCGCCTGCCGCAACGCGAGGCGCGCAAACGCAAGATCGACAAGCTGCTCGATTCGCTTAAGGCCAACGCTCGACGCAGGCTGCGTGGGGAGTGACGCGATGGACGACCACGCGCGTCGCGACCGTCGGCTCGTCGTCGCCGCCACCGCGCTGTCTGCGCTGCTGCGCTTCTGGCGTATCGGTCGGCAGAGTTTCTGGGATGACGAAGTCGCCACGTTTCGTGCCGCCGGTCTGACGCTCAAACAGATCTGGACCGACATTCCGCTCATCGATTCCAATCCGCCGCTGATCTACACCGCGCTGCATTTCTGGCGCGCGCTGGGCGAGAACGAATGGGCGCTGCGCTCGCTGAGCGCACTGCTGGGCGTGGCGGCCGTGCCGATCGCGTATCTGTTGTTGCGGCGCTTGATCGGCCGGACCCGCGCGGCGGCGGGCGCGCTGCTGCTGGCGGTCAATCCTCTGGCGGTCTATTGCGGGCAGGAAACGCGCTACAACACGTTGGTCACGCTGTTTTGCCTGCTGGCGTTGTGGGCGTTCATCGAACTGGTGCGGCGGCCGCATTGGCGGTGCTTGCCCGCGTTAGCGGCCGCGACGGCCCTGGCGATCTACAGTCACTACTTTTCGTTTTTCATCGTCGCCGCGATGCTCGTGCTGCTGGCGCTGCTTGCCCGGCGCACGATTCGCGACGTGCGCTCGGCCGCGCCGGGCATGGCGCGCCTAGGGATGATCGCCCTGCACACCCGGTCGGTGCAAACGCGCCGCGAAGCGCTGACGATTCAAGCGGCATTCGTGCACGGCGTGCGCGAGCATCTGCGCGGCCTGCTGCTGGCGCTGGCCGGGCTGGCGTTGGCGGGCTTGGCCTTTGCGCCGTTTTTAAAATTCTTCACCGTGCAGTTGCTGCGCGGCGTACATTGGCGCGAGCCGCTGGGGATCGTCGAAGTGTTGCGCCCGATCGGAAGAG
>CALBTQ010000273.1 GCA_937967875.1 uncultured Pseudomonadota bacterium | reverse complement strand
TTGGTGTCGCCGGTCACGTCGGCGGGCAGCGTCAAGGTGATCGCGCTGGAGCAGTCGTTGTCGCCGGGCTCGTCGTCGCCGGCGTTTTCCCACTGCGCGCCGGCGGTGAAGCAATAGGCGTCGTCGCCGCCGACCGATTCGATTTCCGTCAGCCGCTGCACGGTCGTGGCCGCGGTGAGGGTCGCTTGCAACGGGTAACGCGCGCGGGCGTCGTCGATGACGATCTGCATCGTTTCGGCGTCGGCGGTCAGCGTCGCCTGCAACGGCGCGCCGGTCGCGTCGACCACCTGGAGACCGCCGCCGGTAAGCACTTCCAACTCGCGGAAGGCATAGGCAAAGCGCGCGCCGTCATCGCCGCCGCCCGACAGGTCGGTCAGGATTTCAAAATCCAGCGTCAGCGGACCGGCCCCGGAAAGCGCGGCGTCGATTTGCAGCGAATAGGACAAACCCTGGGGCGTGGCGGTGTAAAACTGACTGAAGCCGTCGTGATAATAGGCCAGACGGCAACCGAGATCGTTTTCCGCGGCCGCGGCATCGCAGCCGTTGACCGTCACGGCCGCCGGCGCAATGTCCACGCGCGAATCGCCGCGCGCCAACATGACCGGTATCACGGATAATTTCCAGATTTCACACGCGCCCGCCGGCGAAAAGGTCATCGCCGTTTCGTCGAAAGCGATGCGCAGATGCTGCGCGGGATGATCGACATAGAAGCCGCCGTCGGTGGTCAGAATCGAAAGCGAATCGCCGTCGGCGTCGCCGAGAAATGCAGGGAGCAGGGAAACCGGCGCCTCGTTCGTCGAACCCAGGGAAATTGCCAGGATCACCGGGACCGATAAAAGGATGGCCAGACACACCATACGTTTGAATGAACCCATGACGGACTCCCCATGTAAATCGCAAATGCCCCTGGCAGCAATTCATTTCAGTCGGTCGGACGTCTTGAAATCGCGCGACAATCCGACCGAATGCCGCACCAAAAAAGAAAGCAAAGTTTACCACCGACCGGCAAACGGCGCAAATCTATATTGCATCCTGGAACTGGTTGTAATTGTTCAAAAATACCAATCCCGAAAAAAAAGGAGCCAATCATTTTCTTTATGTTTTATCATTTAGCTTGACCAAATTGTGCCGATACGCTTTTTTGTAGGTGAAACTTGCAGGGAAAAGTCGTTAGCAATCGAATGCTTTAAGAAGTCAAATAGGACCTCTTTGACAACGCCATGATGATGCAAAGCAAAATTATCGACAGTCAGGCATAAATGTATAAATTTAAAAGAAAAATCGGCATTAAAACACTTCGTATCGTTTTGCCGGCCATGGCAACGGTGATTTTGTTTATCGTCGCGATCTTCGAGTTTTTCCTGCCTACCCTCGAAAACAGCATGATCGAGCGCAAGCGCGACATGATCCGCGAACTGACGAATACGGCCATCAGCAGCATGGATTACTTCCATCAAGAGGAACTGGCCGGCCGCCTGACCACCGAGGACGCGCAGAGACTGGCCTCGGCGGCCATCCGCCAATTGCGTTACGGCCTCGATAAAAAAGACTACTTCTGGATTCAAAATCAGGACCCGATTTTTCTGATGCACCCGTATCGGCCGGATTTGGAAGGATCGCACGCCGACGACTTCTTGGACACCGACGGCAATCCGCTGCTGGATTCTTTCGTGCGCGAGGGCACGAAAACCAATGGCGGCTTCGTCGACTATTATTGGCAGTGGAAGGACGATCCGTCGCGCGTAGTGCCCAAGGTCTCTTACGTCAAGCTGTACGAGCCCTGGGGCTGGATCGTAGGCACCGGCGTGTACATCGAGGACGTGCGCGCCGAAATGAACACGCTGGTCTGGCGTATTATCAAGGTTTCTCTGTTGATCCTGGTCGTGATCGGTCTGATGTCGACGTTGATGGTCTGGCAGAGCCTGCAGGTGGAACGGCAACGGCAGGATGCGGAAGATTCGTTGCGGGCCAGCGAGGCGCAGTACCGCGAAATCGCCGCGCGCATTCCGGGCGTAGTGTTTCAGTATGCGATGAACAATAACGAAGAAAACGAAGTGCCGTTCATCAGCGAACGGTCCGAAGAGCTCATCGGCATCAAGCCGCAGGAAATCGTCGCCGATCCGAAGTTGTTTTTCCAGGCCATCCACGAGGACGAGCGCACGCAGGTGATCGATTCCCTGCGCGATGCGGCGCATCGGATGGACAATTGGAACCGGGAGTTTCGCCTCGTGTCCCGCAACGGCGAAGTGCGCTGGGTGCGCGCCAGCGCCGCGCCGACGAAAATCCCGGAAAAGGGTATTTTGTGGAACGGTCTGCTGTTGGACATCTCGACCCTTAAACAAAGCGAGCAGGAACGCGAAAAACTGATTTTGCTGGTGGAGAACAGCACGGAGTTCGTCGGGTTGATCGACCATTCCGGACATTTTATTTACCTCAACCCCGCGGGGCGCGAATTGTTGGGCGTGGAGCCGGACGCGGAAATCGACCGAATCAACCTGGACGAAGTTTTCCAGCCTGACTCAAACAATACGTTTCCGCACAACGGTCAGGTCTCGCTGATGAAAAACGGCAATTGGCAGGGCGAGGGCGTGCTGCACAACCGACAGACCGGCGAGAAAATCGACGTGGAACTCGGCGCGTATTTGAATCGCGATCCTTCGATGCTCTCGCCGATGTTCACCGCGATCATCATCCGCGACCAACGGGGGCGCAAGCTGGCCGAGCGCAAGCAGAAACGATTGGAAGAGCAACTGCAGCAGTCGCAGAAGCTCGAAGCGATCGGGCGCCTGGCCGGCGGCATCGCCCACGACTTCAACAACCTGTTGACGGGCATCATCGGCAATCTCAGTCTGGCGCAGATGGACGCGAACGACGAAGCGGTGTCCTATTTGCAGACGGCCGAGAGCGCCGCTTCGCGCGCCAGCGATCTGGTCAAGCAGTTGCTGATCTTCTCGCGCAAGAGCAAGCCGGAAGTGAAATCGACCGACACCGGCGAACTGATCATCGAAGTGGCGAACATGCTGCGGGCCACCATCGACCGGCGCATCGAAATCAGCACCGAATTCAACGCCGACGACGACTGGCACACGCTGGCCGACCCGAGCCAGGTGCATCAGGTGCTGATCAACCTGTGCCTGAACGCCCACGATGCGATCAAAGCCCAATGGAAAAAGGATTCGATTACCGGGCCCGGGCAGATCGTCATGCGTTTGAGCCATCGGCACATCAACCGCGACTACCTACGGTCCAACCCGGACGCCAAGGAAGGGCGTTACGTGGTGATCACGATCAGCGACAGCGGTTCGGGCATCGACGAAGCGGTGCTGCAACACATCTTCGAGCCGTTCTTCACCACCAAGGAAACCGGCAAAGGCACCGGCCTGGGGCTGTCGCTGGTGTACGGCATCGTGCGTCAGCACAAAGGCTGGATCGAAGTGGAAAGCCAGCCCAAGAAGGGCACCAGCTTCCATGTGTACCTGCCCGCCTTCCAGGGTCAGGCCGCCGAACAGGACGCGCAAAAGATCACCAAAGACGACATGCCGGGCGGCGAAGAGACGATCTTGTTGGTCGACGACGAGAACATCGTGCGCAACCTGGGCAAGACAATTCTCACGCGCAAAGGGTACAATATCCTGGTGGCCGAAAACGGCGAAGAAGCGTTAACGTTGTTCAATGAAAAAAAGGACGCGATCGACTTGATCATTCTGGACATCACGATGCCCAAGATGTCCGGCCTCGAAGTATTGCAGCGGATTCAGGACATGACGCCCGGCTTCCCGGTGCTGATGTCCAGCGGCTATGTCGAACAGGGACAGATCGAACAATTGCTGGAGATGGGCGCCAGCGGCTTCATCGGCAAGCCGTATTCGATCATGGATATGACCCGCACCGTGCGGCAAACATTGGATCGGCGTTCGCGCCAGGTTGAAATGTTCAACTAGCGCTCCGGATCAGAAGGGATCAAACCGCCATGTTGTCCAGTCTCGTTCGTCAGATGTTGTATTACCCCACGCCTTTGTTGCTGGAAGAACCGTTGCCGCCGTACGCC
Source organism: uncultured Pseudomonadota bacterium (assembly GCA_937967875.1). Classification (GTDB taxonomy): domain Bacteria; phylum Lernaellota; class Lernaellaia; order Lernaellales; family Lernaellaceae; genus CALBTQ01. Next base: position 466 of record CALBTQ010000273.1, on the reverse strand, counting down.
GCCGACGCGGAGGAAGTGTGGTTGGAAGGGCCCGAAGGCTACCGGTTGCACGGTCTGTACTGGCCCGCCGCGCCCGACCGGCCGACGATTTTGTTTTTTCACGGCAACGCGCAGTCGGTTTACGAATGGGCGTTGGTGCGCGAGGATCTGGCGGCGATGGAATGCGGCCTGCTGCTGGTGGATTATCCCGGCTACGGCAAATGCGGCGGCGCGCCGAGCGAGGGTGCGCTGTACGCCGCCGGCCGCGCCTGGCTGACCTGGCTGGTCGAGCAGGTCGGCCCGCACAAAATCATCCTGTTCGGCAAATCGCTGGGCGGCGGCGTGGTCGGCGAAATCGCGCAACATCATTTTTTGCTGGGCATCGTCCTCGAATCGACCTTCCGTTCGATCGCGCACGTCGCGCAGCAATTGTTTCCCATGCTGCCGGCCGATCCGGAACTGACCGGCGAACGCTACGCGACGATCG
>CALBTQ010000272.1 GCA_937967875.1 uncultured Pseudomonadota bacterium | reverse complement strand
ACCACCGAGATCTACACTCTTTCCCTACACGACGCTCTTCCGATCTAGCTCGATGTAGCTGATCTGCGCGGCGTCGCCGCGACGGGTGCCGATCTTGAGAATGCGCGTGTAGCCGCCGGGGCGGTTGGCGAAACGTTCGGCCAATTCGCTGAACAGCTTCTTCACCGCTTCCTTGCCCGCTTCGTCGCGCGTCTGCAGGAACGACGAGGCCTGACGGCGGTAGTGCAACTGCTTGGCGGCGATTTCCTTGTCGGCCGAGCCGTCGCCCAGGGCGTAGGCTTTTTTGGCCAGCGTGATCATCTTGGCAATGTGCCGGCGCAATTCTTTGGCCTTCTCATTGGTGGTCTTGATGCGCTCGTGAATGATCAGACTGGTGGTCATATTCTTCCACATCGCCTGGCGATGGGCGGTATCTTTACCGAATTTTTTCGTAGCTTTCAGGTGTCGCATGGGATCGATCCTCACTCGGCAGGTTCGGGTTCCTCAGGGGGCGCCCAAGTCGGGATTTTCAGGCCGAGCTGGAGACCCATTTCGGCGAGAATTTCCTTGATTTCATTCAACGACTTGCGACCGAAGTTTTTGGTCTTGAGCATTTCGGCTTCGGTCTTTTGCACCAGTTCCCCGATGTACCGGATATTGGCGTTTTTGAGACAGTTGGCGCTGCGCACCGACAATTCCAATTCCTCAACCGAGCGATTCAGGTTCTCGTTGAGGGTTTCGTCCTCTTCCTCGATCACCTCGACGTAGACTTCTTCTTCCTCGTCGAAGTTGATAAAGACGGTGAACTGCTCTTTGAGCACTTTGGCCGACACGGCGATCGCGTCTTCCGGCGTGATCGAGCCGTCGGTCCACACTTCCATCACCAGGCGGTCGTAGTCCGTGCGGCGACCGACGCGGGCGTTGGTCACCTGGTAGTTGCACTTGGTGATCGGCGAGAAGTTGGCGTCGAGCATGATCGTGCCGATGGGCACCTCTTCCTCGACCAGGTACTCGGTCGGCACGTAGCCGCGACCGGTGCGGACTTCGAGTTCCATGGTCAATTCGGCGTCCTTGGACAGCGTGGCGATGACCAGGTCGGGATTGAGCACTTCGACGTTGTCGTCGTGCTGGATCATACCCGCGGTCACCACTCCGTCGCCCTGCGCCGACAGGTAGAGCGTGCGCGTGTCGGGCGAAGCCAACCGGAGCCGCACCTGCTTGAGGTTCAGGCAGATGTCGGTGATGTCTTCTTTCACCCCGGGCAGCGTGGTGAATTCGTGCGGCACCCCTTCGATCCGCACCGCGGTGATGGCCGCTCCCTGCAGCGTGGACAGAAGCACGCGGCGAAGAGCGTTACCGAGGGTGGTGCCGAAGCCGCGCTCCAGCGGTTCAGCGAAGAAACGACCGTAGGTTTTGGTTACGTTTTCGCCGGTCATCCGCCGAGGACGAATCAAATCGCGCCAAACTTGATACATGGTACCAAACTCCCCTTGGGGTTGTTATTACTTCGAGTACAATTCGACGATGAGCTGCTCGTTGATCGTGCCGCCGATTTCCTCGCGGGTCGGCACCGAGCGAACCTCACCGGTGAATTTGCCCGGATCCACTTCCAACCATCCGGGAACCTGACGGCGCTGCACCGCTTCCAACGCTTCCACGATGCTCGGAATCTTCCGGCTTTTCTCTTTGACGATCACTTTGTCGCCGGGTTTCACCTGGAAGCTGGGAATGTTGACTTTCCGGCCGTTGACCTGGAAGTGGCCATGGCGGATCAACTGCCGCGCTTCGGTCCGGCTGTTGGCCATCGACAGGCGAAAGACCACGTTGTCCAGCCGGCGCTCCAGAATCTGCAGCAGGTTTTCGCCGGTGACGCCCTTCATCTGGTCGGCGCGGAAGAAGTAGTTGCGGAACTGCTTTTCCAGCACGCCGTACACCCGGCGGGCCTTATGCTTTTCGCGCAACTGAACACCGTAGTCGCTCCGCTTGCCGCGACGCTGCCAATGCATGCCGGGGATCTGGTCCTTCCGACGTTCATACGAGCATTTATCCGTATAGCAGCGATCGCCTTTGAGGAAAAGCTTTTCCCCTTCGCGACGGCACAGACGGCACACTGCATCATGATACCTTGCCAAAGTCGTCCTCCTTAAACTCGACGCCGCTTGGGCGGGCGGCAACCATTATGCGGAATCGGCGTAACGTCGCGGATCAAGCTGATCTTGAAACCGCAGCTCATCAACGAGCGCAGCGCCGCTTCGCGTCCCGGTCCCGGACCCTTCACGTGGATCGAGATCTGCTGCATGCCGTGCTCCTGCGCCTTCTTGGCCGCGTTTTCCGCCGCCAACTGTGCGGCGAAGGGCGTGCCTTTCCGGCTGCCTTTGAAACCCACGGCGCCGGAACTGGCCCAGGACAGCACGTTGCCCGACAGATCGGAGAAGGTCACGATCGTGTTGTTGAACGTGCTGTTGATGTGCGCGATCCCGGACGGCACGTTTTTCTTAATCTTCTTCTTGCCACTGCGTTTGGGAGAAGCCATTGCAGTTCTTCCTCCAGGCTATCTATTTCTTGCGACCCAGAACCCGCCGGGGTCCCTTGCGCGTACGAGCGTTCGTGTGAGTCCGCTGGCCGCGCACCGGCAGCCCGCGACGATGACGCAAACCACGGTAGCTGCCCAGATCCATCAGCCGCTTGATGTTCATCTGAACTTCCTTGCGCAGGTCGCCTTCGACCTTGAACTTGGAGTCGATGATGCGGCGGATCTGCGCCACCTGCGCATCCGTCAGGTCCCGCGCGCGGATGGTCTCGCGCACGCCGGCTTCCAACAGAATCTTCGCGCTGGTGGTTCGACCGATACCGTAGATATAGGTCAACGCAATCAAAACCGGTTTATCATTGGGGATGTCAACACCCGCGATACGTGCCACGGTGTTCCTCCTATCCTTGCCGTTGCTTGTGTTTCGGATTTTCGCAAATGACGCGCACGACGCCCTTGCGCTTGATAATCTTGCATTTATTGCAACGTTTCTTTACCGATGCCTGCACTTTCATGCCTCTCTCCTCATCCGGTGCGACGCCAGGCTGCGCCGCTTGCCGCTATTTCGAGCGGTAGACGATTCGCCCACGGGTCAAATCATAAGGGCTCAGCTCCACCGTCACCTTGTCCCCGGGCAGAATCTTGATGTAATGCATGCGCATTTTGCCGGAGATGTGGGCCAGCACCTTATGCCCTGTCTCCAACTGCACGCGAAACATGGCGTTGGGCAACGGTTCGATGACCGTGCCTTCCACTTCGATCGCGTCGTCTTTGGCCATGTAAATCCCGTCAATCCAGTTGGCTGAGGATCTCGGGCCCGTCTTCGTCGATCACGATCGAGTGTTCGAAGTGGGCCGCAAGACTACCGTCAGCAGTTACCGCCGTCCACCCATCCGCCAACATGCGAATGGGCCAATCACCAGCCGCTACCATCGGCTCCAGGGCGAGCACCATGCCCGCCTTGAGCCGGACGCCCGTGCCGGGGGCGCCGAAATTGGGCACCTGCGGCGGCTCGTGCGGCTCGCTGCCGATGCCGTGCCCGACAAAGTCGCGCACGACCGAAAAACCGTGACGCTCGACGTGCCGCTGCACGGCCGCCGAGATATCATACAACCGGTTGCCGACCCGAGCCTGTTCGATGCCCAACATCAGCGACTCTTCGGTGACTTTCATCAGCCGGGTCGCCTCGTCGCTCACCTGGCCGATGCCGAAGCTGATCGCGGCATCGCCGTAAAACCCGTCGTAGATCACGCCGAAATCGACGCTGACCAGATCGCCTTCCCGCAGGATGCGCTCTTTCGACGGAATGCCGTGCACCACCTCTTCGTTGAGCGAAATGCACAGCGCGCGCGGAAAACCGTAAAGCCCGAGGAACGCCGGCTTGACCTTGTGTCGACGGCAAATGTCGACCGACAGATCGTCCAGGTCCTGGGTGCTCATGTCCGCCGCCGCCCGCTCCTTCAACTGCTGGAGCACCTCGGCGACGATACGGTTGGCCCGGCGCAGTTTTTCCACCTGCTCGGGTGTCTTGAGACTGATAACCTTATTATTCAAAGATCGATCCGACCCGCTTGGCGATATCGGTCGGAGTTCCCAACCCGTTGACTTCCCGCAACAGGCTCTCGTTGCGATAGTAGTCGATCAGCGGTTTGGTGTTCGCGTGGTAAGTGGCCAGGCGCTGACGAATGGTCGCTTCCTTGTCGTCGTCGCGCTGATACAACTCACCGCCGCACTTATCGCACACGCCTTCCTGTTTGGGAGGCATGGTCTTCACATGATACATCGCGTTGCAGCCACGGCAGGTCCAACGACCGGTCAGGCGGCCGACCAGTTCCTCGTCGGGCACTTCGATGCTGACCACGTGATCCAACCCGATGCCGAAATCCTCGAGCATCTTGCCCAGCGCGTCGGCCTGGTTCACCGTCCGCGGGAAACCGTCGAGCAGGAAACCGTTGCCGCAATCGGCGCCCTGAATCCGCTCGCGAATCAAACCCACGATCACCTCGTCGGGCACCAACTGCCCGGCGTTCATGAACTTCTTCGCTTCCACGCCCAGCGCGGTTCCTTCTTTGACCGCGGCGCGCAGCATGTCGCCGGTCGAGATCTGCGGAATCGCGAACTTGTCGATCAGCGCCTGAGCCTGCGTGCCTTTGCCGGCTCCCGGGGGTCCCAACATTACCAGCCGCATGAGTTCTACCTCCGTCCCTTGAACTTGCCCTTGCTACCAAGGAAGCCCTCGTAGTGACGGGTAAGCATGTGACTCTCAAGCTGCTGAATCGTATCCAACGCCACACCGACGACAATGAGCAGCGACGTGCCGCCGAAATAGAAGGGCACGTTGAACTTGGAAATCAAAATGGTCGGCAATACGCAGATCGCCGCGACATAAATCGCACCACCGAAGGTGATCCGAGTCAGAATCCGGTCGATGTAGTCCGCCGTCGGTTTCCCCGGACGACGACCCGGGATGTACGCGCCGCTTCGCTTCAGGTTGTCGGCGACATCCACCGGGTTGAACGTAACAGCCGTATAGAAGTAGCAGAAAAAGATAATTAATGCCACATAGATCAGATTGTACAGCAAGCGGCCCGGCGCGAGCTGATCGCCGATCGCCTGCAGCCACGGATGCTCGAAGAACTGCGCGATCGTCGTCGGGAACATCAGGATCGAGCTGGCGAAGATCGGCGGAATGACGCCGGCCGTGTTGATGCGCAACGGCAGGTACGTGCTCGCGCCGCCGTAGATCTTCCGGCCGACCACGCGCTTGGCGTGCTGGATCGGAATCTTGCGCTGCGCGCGCTCGACGTAGATGATCAGGCCGACGACTACGACCATCAGCACGATGATCGGCACGATTTCCAGCACACGCCGCTCGGCTTCCCACACGTCCATGAACAACTGCACGATGGCCGCGGGCATGCGGGCGATGATGCCGGCGAAGATAATCAGGCTGATGCCGTTGCCGATTCCGTATTCGCTGATCTGCTCGCCGAGCCACATGATGAACGCGGTGCCGGCGGTCAGCGTGATCATGGTCATCAATTTGAAGGCCATGCCGGGATGCGTGACGACGCCCGGGCCCATCATGCCGCGCTCCAGACCGTAAGCGATCATAAAGCCCTGAAACAGCGACAGAACGACCGTGCCGTAACGGGTGTACTGCGTGATCTTGCGCCGGCCGACTTCACCCTCTTTGCTCAACCGCTCCAGGTACGGAATGACCACGGTGAGCAACTGCAGGATAATCGACGCCGAAATGTAAGGCATGATGCCCAAGGCGAAGATCGACCCGTTTTCCAAAGCGCCGCCGGAGAACATCGACACCATGCCGAAGATCGTTCCCTGCAGGCCTTTGAAGTAATCGGCCAAAGCGGCGCCGTTGATGCCCGGCGTGGGCACCACGCAGCCGATGCGATACACGGCCAACAGGCCGAAGGTCATCAGCACGCGCCGTTTGAGCTCGGGAATTTTGAATATATTTGAAAACGCACCAACCACGAGCTTATCCTCGTTTCCGCTTACAGTTGTTCGATCGTTCCGCCGGCGGCCTGGATCTTCTCCACGGCGCGCTTGGTCAGCTTATGCGCCTTGACCGTCAGCGATACATTCAACTCTCCGTCGGACAGGATCTTCAAACCGTCTTTGGCGATCTTCTTGGTCAGCTTGCGCTCGACCACCGTGGCCGGATCGACCGTCTCGCCCGCCGCGAAACGTTCGGCCAACTGGAACAGATGCAAAACGGTGTACTCTTTCTTGAACCGATTGTAAAAACCGCGCTTGGGCAAGCGGCGCTGCAACGGCATCTGGCCGCCTTCGAAGCCGGGGCCCTTGCCGTGACCGGCGCGCGCCCGCTGGCCTTTGTGGCCCTTGCCGGCGGTGCCGCCCACTCCGGACGACGCGCCGCGGCCGACGCGCTTCTTGCTTTTCACCGCGCCCGTGGGCGGTTTCAGGTTGCTCAAATCCATCAGGAAACCTCCTCGACACGAACCAGATGAAGCACTTTTTTCACCATGCCGCGCACGCACGGATTATCCGGAAGTTCCACCGTCCGGTTCAACTTGCCCAAACCCAGCGTCCTGATGATCACCCGCTGATTCTGCGGGCGACCGATCGTCGAGCCGGTTTGCGTCACTTTAAGTTTGCCCATTTTCCAACTCCCGCCGCGCTATTCCGCGTTTTTGCTGCGGCCCATGGTCCGCAGGTATTCATGCGGCCAGCGCAGGTCCTGCAGACCGGCCACCGTGGCCTTGACCAGGTTGTGCGCATTGCGCGAACCCAGGCTCTTGGTCAGGATGTTGTGAATCCCCGCCGCTTCGAGCACCGCGCGCACCGGTCCGCCGGCGATCACGCCGGTACCTTCGCTGGCCGGCTTCAACAGCACGCGGCCCGCGCCGAACCGACCGACCACCTGGTAGGGGATCGTCTCGCCGTCGACCAACGGCACACGGAACATCGATTTTTTCGCCTTGTCCACGCCCTTGCGAATCGCCTCGGGCACTTCGTTGGCTTTACCCATCGCCACGCCGACTTTCCCTTTGCCGTCGCCGACGACGACCAGCGCCGAGAAGCTGAACCGCCGGCCGCCCTTGACGACCTTGGCCACGCGGCTGATGTGGATAACTTTATCGATGAATTCGCTTTCTTCCTCGAATCGCTGCGGGCGATTGTAGTTACTCATCGTCCACGCTCCCTAAAAATCCAGACCGGCTTTGCGGGCGCCTTCGGCAACCGCTTTGACCCGGCCGTGATATAAAAAACCGTTGCGATCGAATACGACTTTCTTCAGTTCCTTGGCCAGCAGCCGCTTGGCGATCAACTCGCCGATCGCCTGCGCCTTGGGAATTTTGCCCTTCTCTTTGGGCGCGCTGTACTCTTTGTCCATCGTGCTCGCCGAGGCCAGCGTGGCGCCGGTCGTGTCGTCGATGGCCTGCACGTAGATGTGCCGGGCGCTGCGGAACACGCACAGCCGCGGACGTTCCGGGCTGCCCAGGACCTTCTTGCGCACGCGGCGCTGCCGTTTCTGCCGCTGCGACAAATTCAACTTCTTATAGGACACGATTCGTCTCCTTCTATTAACCGGTGGCCTTGCCGACCTTCCGGCGCACCACTTCTTCCACGTACTTGATGCCCTTGCCCTTGTAGGGTTCCGGCGGCCGCACGCGGCGCACGTTGGCCGCGAACTGCCCGAGCACATGCTTGTTCGAGCCGGTCAGGATGATGCGGGTGTTTTTTTCCACCGCCGCTTCCACGCCTTTGGGCAGCGCCATCTCCACCGGGTGGCTGTAGCCGACGCTGAGCACCAACGCGTTGCCCTTCACCTCGGCGCGGTAACCGACGCCGACGATGTCCAGCTCGCGCTTGAAGCCCGTCGACACGCCGACGACCATGTTGCTCACCAGCGTGCGCACCAAACCGTGCAGCCCGTGCGTTTTGCGGTCGTCGTTGCCGATCTTGACCAGCAGCTGCTTTTCGTCCTGGACCACCTGCACGCCCTCCGGCGCGTGATACGCCAGCTGACCCAACGGTCCCTTCACCGCGATTTCCTGTCCGCTTATGTTCACCGACACCTTATCGGGAATCGGGATGGGAAGTTTGCCCACTCGGCTCATGGTTTTTTCTCCTACTTACCAGACTTCGCCCAGCAGCTCGCCGCCGACGTTTTCTTTCGCCGCTTTCGCGCCCGTCATCAGGCCCTTGCTCGTGCTCATCAGCGAAATGCCCATGCCGCCGAGCACCGGCGGAACGTCGGTCGAGCCGACATACCGGCGCAGACCGGGCTTGCTGACGCGACGGATGCCGCTGATCACCGGACGGCCGTCCTCGAGGTAGCGCAGGTACACTTTCAACGTGCCCTGTTTTTCGTCCTCGATGACCCGGTAGGCTTTGATGTAGCCTTCGTCCTTGAGGATCTTGGCGATCGCCTCTTTGATTTTCGACGACGGCATCTCCACCAGGTCGTGCCGGGCTTTGCTGCCGTTGCGAATACGGGTGAACATGTCGGCCAACGGATCGGTCATGACCATTTTCGGTCTCCTCTTACCAGCTCGATTTCACTACGCCGGGCAAATTGCCGGCCAAGGCATGTTTCCGCAAGCACACGCGGCACATGCCGAACTTGCGATAATACGCCCGCGGGCGCCCGCACAGCGGGCAACGGTTGTACTTGCGCACGTTGAACTTCGGTTCGCTATTAGCGCGGATACGAATCGATTTCTTTGCCACAGCCTTCTCCCTATCGATTGCGGAAGGGCATGCCCATCAACTTCAACAGGGCCTGGCCTTCTTCATCCGTTTTGGCGGTGGTGACGATGGTGATGTTCATCCCCCGGATCTTGTCGATCTTGTCATACACGATCTCCGGGAAGATGATCTGCTCACGAATCCCCAACGTGTAGTTGCCGCGTCCGTCGAACGCCTTGTCGCTCACCCCGCGGAAGTCGCGCACGCGCGGCAGGGCGATGCTGATGAGGCGGTCGAACATTTCGTACATCCGGTCCTGGCGCAGCGTGACGCGAGTACCGATGGACATGCCTTCGCGCAGTTTGAAGGCGGCCACCGATTTCTTCGCCTGGGTCACCACCGCTTTTTGCCCGGTAATCGTGCCCAGTTCCTCGACGGCGTTCTCCAGAACCTTCACGTTCTGGATCGCTTCGCCCAGACCCATGTTGAGTACGATTTTTTCCAGACGGGGAACCTGGTTGACGTTCTTGTAGCTGAACTGTTTCATCAGCTCGGGAACCACCGTCTCGCGATAAAATTCTTTGAGCCTTGGTGCCATTGCTTGCTCCACACTCTCAGTCCAAGTGCTCGTCGCATTGCCGGCAAGCGCGAACCTTGGTGCCGTCATTGAGACGGATAATCTTGATTCGCGTCGGCTTGTTGCACTTCGGGCAAACGACCCGCACGTTGCTGACGTGAATTGTCCCTTCCTTCTCGATAATGCCGCCCTGGCGGTTGGTGCGATTGGGACGCGTGTGCCGCTTGATGAAATTCATCCGCTCGACAACCACTCGGCCGCTCTCGTGATCGACCGACAGCACCTTGCCCCGCTTGGCGACGTTATCCAGCGCGCCGCGTTCCTTGCCGGCGACGACATGGACGATGTCGCCTTTGCGGATCCGGACCTTCGGCTGCTCTTGACGCTTAGCCTTCGCCATCGTCTTCTCCTACAAAACCTCGGGGGCCAGGCTGATGATCTTGAAGAATCCCTTGCCCCGCAATTCACGGGCGACCGGCCCGAAAATGCGGTTGCCGATCGGCTCCCGGTTGTTATTGATCAGCACGGCGCTGTTTTCGTCGAACCGGATGTAGGATCCGTCGGGACGGCCCACCCGGTCGACGGTGCGCACTACCACCGCGCGCATGACATCGCCCTTTTTCACCTTGGCGTTGGGGATCGCCTCTTTGATCGAGACGACGATCACATCCCCGATGCGGGCGTATTTGCGCTTGGATCCGCCCAGCACTTTGATGCACTGGAGCTTGCGCGCGCCGGAGTTATCCGCCACAGTCAACAATGTTTGCATCTGGATCATGATGATCTCTCCGCAACGCTATTCGTTCGCGCGTTTGACAATCTTGGCCACCCGCCAGCGCTTGTGCGCGGACATCGGACGGCTTTCCACGATTTCCACTACATCGCCGGCGCGGCATTCGTTGAGCTCGTCGTGAGCCATGTACTTCTTGCTCATGCGAATGTATTTCTTGTACATCGCATGCTTGAAGAAGCGCTCCACCCGCACCGTCACGGTCTTCGCCGCTTTATCGGAAATCACGATACCTTCCAGCACTCTGCGATTTCCACTTTTGTTGGCCATCGCCTTACCCCTGCAATTCGCGTTCGCGACGTATGGTTTTTACCCGCGCAATATTGCGCTTGACCTGCGTCAGCCGCGAGGTGTTTACCAATTGGCCGGTAAAGAACTGGAACCGGAGATTGAACAACTCCTCGATCAGGTCCCGTTCCTTCTGGTCCAATTCTTCGAGGTTCAACTCGCGAAGGTCTTCGCCCTTCATTGCCGTCCCTCCCGAATGATGAATTTGGTTTTCAACGGCAGCTTGTGGGCGGCCAGCCGGAAAGCTTCCTTGGCCTGCTCGGGCGTCACGCCCTCCATCTCGTAGAGGACCTTGCCCGGCTTCACCGCCGCGACCCAGTATTCCGGCGCGCCTTTGCCTTTGCCCATGCGCGTTTCCGCCGGCTTCTTGGTCAGCGGCTTGTCCGGGAACACCCGGATCCAAATGCGCCCGCCGCGCTTGATATACCGCGTCATGGCGATACGAGCGGCCTCGATCTGACGGGCCGTGATATAGCCGCGCTCGATCACCTGCAGTCCGTACTCGCCGAAATTCAGCGAATTGCCGCGATAAGCTTCGCCGCGCAACACGCCTTTCTGCTGTTTCCGGTACTTTGTCCTACTTGGCATCAACATGGTTCATGCTCCAACGCATCAAGAAGTAACAACGTCGCCGTGGTAGATCCAGACTTTGACTCCGATAATCCCGTAGGTCGTGTTGGCCTCGGCGAAACCGTAGTCGATATCCGCGCGCAGCGTGTGCAGCGGCACCCGGCCCTCGCGATACCATTCGCGGCGGCTCATCTCCGCGCCGCCAAGCCGGCCGGCCGTGGCGATACGGATGCCCTTCACGCCCATTTTCATGGCGTTGGTCACCGCCTTTTTCATCGCCCGCCGGAATGCCACGCGGCGCAGCAACTGGTTGGCCACGTTCTCGGCAACCAACTGCGCGTCCACGTCAGCCCGCCGTACTTCCTGGATCTTGATGTACACCTCGCGGTTGAACATCTGCTGGAGATCCTTTTTCAGCACTTCCACTTCCGCGCCCTTCTTCCCGATGATGATGCCGGGACGGGCGGTGTGGATGGACACGTCCACTTTGTTGGCGCGGCGCTCGATGTCCACTTTGCTGATCGCGGCGTGGCCGAGCTTCTTCTTGATGTACTCGCGCAGTTTCATGTCCTCGTGCAGGTACTCGCGGTAGTCCGGACCTTCCGCGTACCAGCGGCTGCTCCAGTCTTTGCTGACTCCCAGGCGAAAGCCGATCGGATGGGTTTTCTGTCCCACAGCTCTACCTCGTTTATCTCTGGTCCAAAATGACCGTTACATGGCTCATGCGCTTCAAGACCCGGTCCACGCGACCGCGCGCGCGGAAGCGAATCCGCTTGAGGGTCGGGCCGCCGTCGACGATCACGTTTTTCACATACAGATTGTCGACGTTGACGCCCTCACGCTGCTCGGCATTGGCCAACGCCGATGCCATGACTTTACGAATCGCCGGCGCACTGCCTTTTTTCGGCGAAAACTTCAGTAATTGCAGCGCCTCGGCGACACCCTTGCCCTTCACCTGCTGGGCCACCACGCGACCCTTGAACGGCGAGAAGCGCAAGAAGCGTCCCACGGCTCTGATTTCGTCTTTGCGTTTCATCCGTTGCTTCTCCTACTTCGACTTCCGGTCGCCGGAGTGACCGTGAAAGAAACGCGTGGGCGCGAATTCGCCCAACTTATGTCCAACCATGTTCTCGGTGACGAACACGGGGATGAACTTTTTGCCGTTGTGCACCGCGAAGGTCATGTTGACCATTTCCGGGGTGATCGTGGAACGGCGCGACCAAGTCTTGATCACCTGCTTGGAACCGGTCTGATGAGCACGGTCGACCTTCTCTTGCAGACAATCGTCGATAAAGGGTCCTTTTTTCAGCGAGCGGGCCATCGGCTTCTCCTTACTTCCGGCGCTTCACAATGTACTTGTCCGACCGTTTGTTGTGGCGGGTCTTGTAACCCTTGGTCGGCACGCCCCACGGGGTAACCGGGTGACGACCACCGCTGGTGCGGCCTTCACCGCCGCCATGCGGGTGATCGACCGGGTTCATCGCGACGCCGCGCACGTGCGGGCGTTTGCCCATCCAGCGCGTACGGCCGGCTTTGCCGATGCTCAGGTTCTGGTGATCGGCATTGCCCACCTGTCCCACGGTCGCCCAGCAGCGCTCGTTGACCCGGCGCATTTCACCGCTCGGGAGTTTCAACAGCGCGTAGCCGCCTTCTTTGGACAGAAGCTGCGCATAGGCGCCGGCGCTGCGCACGATCTGGCCGCCGCAACCGATTTTCAACTCGACGTTGTGCACCCAGGTGCCGTCGGGAATGTTGATCAGCGGCAGCGCGTTGCCCGGCTTGATGTCCGGATGCTGACCGGAGATGACCGTATCGCCGACCTTCAGCCCCACCGGATGCAGGATGTAACGCTTCTCGCCGTCGGCATACTGCAGCAAGACGATGCGGGCGCTGCGGTTCGGGTCGTATTCGATCGAAACGACTTTTGCCGGGATTTCGAGCTTGTTGCGCTTCCAGTCGATGAGGCGATAGCGCCGCTTGTGGCCGCCGCCCCGATGCCGGGCCGTCACGCGGCCCTGCGCGTTGCGACCGCCGGATTTCTTCAACGTCTCGACCAGGCTCTTCTCCGGCGTCGAGGTGGTGATTTCCTCGAAGGTGGAGACCGTCTGGAAACGGCGTCCCGGGCTCGTCGGTTTGTATTTCTTGATGCCCATAACGTAACTCCTTACAGGCCTTCGAAGAAGTCGATCTTGCCTTCTTTCAAGGTCACGATCGCTTTCTTCCACTTCGAAGAGTAGCCGATGTGCCGTCCCAGCCGCTTGCGCTTGCCGGAAACGATCTGCGTTCTCACGTCGCCAACTTTCACGCCGAACAGTTCTTCGATGGCCTTGGCGATCTCCACCTTGTTCGCATAGGTGGCAACCTCGAAAACCAACTGATTGTTCTCTTCTTTGCTCAGGTTGGCTTTTTCGGTAATCACCGGCCGCTTGATGATTTTGTATGCCTCTTTCATTGCGCCAACGCTCCTTCGATCTTGGCCACGGCGCCCTTGGTCAACACCAGGTATTCGTAGCGCAGCAGATCGTAAACGTTCAGTCCGTCCACCCGCAGCACCTTGGCCTTGGGGATATTGCGCGCGCTTTTCTCGACGACCTCGTCTTTGCTCTCGATGATGAACAGACCGGACTGCACGCCCAGGCGGGTCATCAGGTCGGCAAAGCGCTTGGTTTTGATTTCGGGCAGACTCAACTCATCGACGACGAGCAGTTTGCCTTCCGCCAACTTCATCGACAGCGCGCTGATCACCGCGGCGCGACGCACCTTCTTGGGCACGCGGTAGCTGTAATCGCGAGGCTGCGGACCGAAGATCGTACCGCCGCCCACCCGTACCGGGCTGCGGCGATCGCCCGCGCGGGCGCGGCCGGTGCCTTTCTGCCGGTACAGCTTGCGGCTGGAGAAAGCGACTTCGCTCCGCTCTTTCGTCTTGGCGGTGCCCCGCCGGCGAGCGGCCATCTGTGAACGAACGACTTCCCAAAACAGATGTTCTTTCACATCGGTGGAAAACACAGAGTCGGGCAGGTTGATCTGCTCAACCTTCTGATTTTCCATGTTCAAAACATCGTACTTCGGCATTGGATTGCCCCTTGTCTAGGCCTTCACACTCGGTTTAACCGTCACGAGGTTGCTTTTCGCTCCCGGAATCGCGCCAACGATGAAAATCAAGTTGCGCTCCGGATCCACGGAATGCACGCGCAGCCGCTGAACGGTGGTATTCTTGTTGCCCATCTGGCCGGGCATCTTGCGTCCTTTGACGACACGGCCGGGATAGGCGCTGTTGCCGATCGAGCCCGGTTCGCGCACGTTTTTCGAACCGTGCGTTACGGGGCCGCGAGAGAAGTGGTGGCGCTTGATCGTGCCGGCAAAGCCTTTGCCTTTGCTTTTACCGCTCACGTCCACCAGGTCGCCGGCGTTGAACTGTTCCACCGTCAGCACCTGCCCCACCTGGAATTCCTCGGGATTGCTCACGCGAAATTCCTGTAGGGTCTTGAAGCCGACTTTGGCCTTTTCGCCCATCACCTTTTTAATCAACCCGGCCTGCGGTTTGTTGAACTTGCGGAGATCCTTTTCCCCGAAGCCCACGCAGATCGCGTTGTAACCGTCGCTCTGGACGGTCTTCACTTTCAGCACCGTGCACGGACCAGCTTCGACGACGGTCAGCGGATAGCGAATACCCGCTTCGTCGAACGTCTGGGTCATGCCCAGTTTTTTACCCAACAGTCCGGTAGCCATCGATATGCTCCAGTCAGATCAATTTGATGTCTACGTCAACACCGGCGGACAGTTCGACGCGGTTCATCGCATCCATCGTCTGCTGCGTCGTGTCGTAGATCTCGATCAGACGCTTGTGGGTGCGAATTTCGAACTGCTCGCGGCTCTTCTTATCGATATGGGGAGAGCGCAGCACGCAAAACTTCTCGATCTTGGTCGGCAGCGGGATCGGGCCGCTGACCTTGGCGCCCGTGTTCCGCGCCGACAGAGCGATTTCGCGAGCCGACTTGTCGAGCAACTTGTGATCGTAGGCTTTGAGCCTGATCCGAATCCGTTGGTTTTCCACGACCAACTCTCCTTTGTTCCTGCTTACTTTATGATTTTGCTGATCACGCCGGCGCCGACCGTGCGGCCGCCTTCGCGGATGGCGAAGCGCA